>DASXZS010000108.1:0-2629 GCA_036501785.1 Acidimicrobiales bacterium
CACGGGCACTCGCGACTACGTCCGGAAAAACGGCTTCGCCGACGTGGTCATCGGGCTGTCGGGCGGCATCGACTCGTCGCTGGTCACCGTCATCGCCGCCGACGCCCTCGGCCCCGAGCACGTGCACGTCGTCTCCATGCCGTCCCGCTACTCGAGCGAGGGTTCGATGACGGACGCCGAGGCGTTGGCCGCCAACCTGGGCATCGACTACCGGGTGGTTCCCATCGAGGCCGCCCACGCCGCCTTCACCGATCTGCTGGTCCCCAACGTCACCGGGCTGGCCGAGGAAAACCTGCAGAGCCGGATCCGGGGCGTCATCTTGATGGCCCTGTCCAACCAGATGGGTTGGCTGGTGCTGACCACGGGCAACAAGAGCGAGGCGGCGGTGGGGTACTCCACGCTGTACGGCGACACCGCCGGCGGCTTCGCGGTCATCAAGGACGTACCCAAGACGCTGGTCTACCGGCTGTCCCAGTGGCGCAATGCCCAGGACGCCGCACCGGTCATCCCGCCCGTAGTGCTGGCCAAGCCCCCGTCCGCGGAGCTGCGCCCGGACCAGCGCGACGACCAGAGCCTGCCCCCCTACGACGTGCTCGACCCGGTCCTGCTGGCGTATGTGGAGGGCGACCTGACCGCCAACGAGCTGGTCGACGCCGGCTTCGACGAGCAGCTGGTGCGCCAGGTGGTGCGCCTGGTCGACCTGGCCGAGTACAAGCGGCGCCAGACGCCCCCCGGGGTGAGAGTCACGCCCAAGGCGTTCGGGCGGGACCGGCGCATGCCCATTACCAATCGCTACCGCTGAGCGAAGCTGTGCCATCGGGCACTTCGCCCGCGGCCTACGATGACGAGGTGACCACGCCCACGGCCACCGCCGCTGTTCCAGCCCGCCGGCTTCGGTCGCGCCGTGGCCAAGGCGAGCAGTTGCGCGACGAGATCCTGGCCGCGGCCGAGCGCATTCTCATCGAGACCAATGATCAGGCCGCCTTGTCCATCCGGGCCATCGCCGCCGCGGTCGGGGTGACACCCCCGTCGATCTACCTGCACTTCGCGGACCGCAACGATCTGGTGTTCGCGGTCTGCGAGCGCCACGCCGAGAAGCTGGACCAGGCCATGGCGGACGCCACCGAGGGCATCGACGACCCGTGGGAGCGGATCCGCCGCCGGGGACACGCCTACCTGAGCTGGGGGCTCGCCAACCCCGAGCACTACCGGATCCTCATGATGAGCCGGCCCGATGCCACCCCCGACCGGTTGCTCGACGAGCGCCTGGCCGACACCGCCGGGTTGGTGCCCGCGGCCGAAGACGTGGGGGCAGCCATGGCCCAGGGGCAGATCGCTACCGCCGCCAACCCGGTGGAGATGACCGAGATCCTGTGGATGATGATCCACGGGATGGTGTCGTTGTTGATCTCCAAGCCCGAGTTCCCGTTCGGTTCGGTCGACGAGGTGTACGAGCGGATGTTCGACCTGGCCTACCGGGGCCTGGCTCCCCGGACCTGACCGGCGCACCCGGCGGCCCGCTCGTGATGTTGGAGGAGGCGGCGCGCCTGGCGGGCGGTCACCGCTGGGTGGAATCGCGCCTGTTCGAGATCCTGGGCGGGTGGGTGGCCACTACCCCCGAAGTCGACGCCAAGCTGCTGTTCGACCGCCACAGCCAGCACCACGCCTGGCGGGCCGGCCAGTGGTGGGACCGCTTGCCCGTGCTCGCCGGCGCGGAGCGCGACGCCTACGTGGTGGCACCATCCGAGGGGGTGGCCGCCGCGGCCACCGACCTGGGCGGCCTGGGGGGCACGGTGGCCCGCCTGGCCGGCGCCTACCGGGTGGCGCTGCCCCGGCTGGCCGGCGCCTACCAGGGGCACCGGTCGGCGGCCAATCCGGCCAGCGACGGGGCGGCCATTCGCACCCTCGACCTGCTCCTACCCGATGTGACGGGCGATTGGCGCGAGGGAGAGGTGCTGTTGCAGGGGATGCTCGTCGATGGCGCCGCCGTTGAGGCGGCCGCGGCCACGGTGGCGCGCCTCGAGGGCCTGCTCGTCACCGGCCAGGCTCTCCCATCCAACGGGTAGCTCATCACGAGCGGCCAGAATCTCTTCAAGTCCCTCGGCGACGCTCGATACGGCGCTTATCGGGCGGGCGCCATGGCGGTTACCGCGGCGCCCAGCGCCCCCGCTGCCGAACCCCAGAAGCGGGCGTCGCCGAAGCTGAAGATTCCTCCGTCGCTGGCGACGAGCCAGTAGCCGTTTCCGGTGGGGGTGGCGGCCATGCCGACGATGGGTTGGGTGAGGTGGATGGCGCCGGTGGAGCCGTAGAAGCGGGCGTCGCCGAAGGAGAAGATTCCGCCGTCGGCAGCGGTGAGCCAGTAGCCGTTTCCGGTGGGGGTGGCGGCCATGGCGACGATGGGTTGGTTGAGGTGGACGCTGCCCATGGAGCCGTAGTTGTGGGCGTCGCCGAAACAGAAGATCCCGCCGTTGGCTGCCGCGAGCCAGCTGCCCTTCCCATCGCTAGTCCTCGCCATGGAGACGAAGGGGCGGGGGGACAGGGCGCTCACCGATGAGCCGATTACCGATCCGAATCGGTACAGGCTGCTCCCGTATTGCCCACCACAGATCGAAACGAAGCCGTAGCCTTC
>DASXZS010000109.1:0-4818 GCA_036501785.1 Acidimicrobiales bacterium
TCGAACGGGCGGCCGGCGTCGTCACCGTGACCCTCAACCGGCCGGAGCGCCTCAACGCGGTGACGGTCGAGATGTGGCCGCAACTGGCCGAGATCTTCGGCGAGATCGGCCGGACGGTCGAGGACCGGGTGATGGTGGTGACGGGCGCGGGCGGGGCGTTCAGCTCGGGCGCCGACGTGAGCGGGATGGGCGAGGGTGGCAGCGGTTCGCCGCTCGCCCACATGCGGGAGGTCGCCGACGCCGCCCTGGCCCTGCACCGGATGCCGAAGCCCTCCGTGGCCCGGGTCGACGGGGTGGCGGCCGGGGCGGGGCTCAATCTGGCCCTGGGCTGCGACCTCATCGTGGCCTCCGACCGGTCCCGTTTCTCGGAGATCTTCGCCCGCCGCGGCCTGTCGGTCGACTTCGGCGGCTCCTGGCTGCTGCCCCGGCTGATTGGGCTGCACCGGGCCAAGGAACTGGTGCTGCTCGCCGACATGCTCAGCGCTGACGAGGCCAAGGAAGTGGGGCTGGTCAACCGGGTGGTTCCTGCGGCCGAGCTGGATTCGCTGGTTGCCGATTGGGCGGCCCGGCTGGCGGCCGGACCGCCGCTGGCGCTTTCCATGTCCAAGTTGCTGCTCAACAAGAGCCTGGAGTCGTCCCTGGACCAGGCGCTCGAAGCCGAGGCGCAGGCCCAGTCGGTCAACCTGGCCAGTGCCGACGTGCGGGAGGCGGTGGTCGCCTTCATGGAGAAGCGGACCCCCGTCTTCGAGGGCCGCTAGCCAGGCTGTGGGCGCCCGTGACGTACCCCGTCACACCTTCGGGATAGCGTCTTGACACGCTCGGCGGCCGGCGGACGGCTCCTCTGGATACCTTCAAGCTTCGGAGGGTTGTCGTGCTTGCCAGTGTGCCGTCCGCCACCCTGATCGGCGTCCAGGGCCGGGCCATCTCCGTCGAAGTGCATGTGTCGGCGGGCATTCCGTCGTTTACCGTGGTCGGCCTGCCGGACGCCTCGTGCCGCGAGGCGCGGGACCGGGTCCGAGCCGCCATCTTGTCGAGCGGGTATCGCTGGCCCCAGAGGCGCGTGACAGTCAACCTGGCGCCGACGGGGGTCCGCAAGGGGGGCGCCGCCCTCGATTTGCCGATCGCCATCGCCCTGCTGGCCGCCGACGGCCAGCATCCCGGCGAGAGCTTGCGCGGGCTGTCTTTTCTCGGCGAACTGGGCTTGGACGGCAGTATCCGCAAGGTGCCCGGCGTGCTACCACTGGTCGACGCCCTCCCCGAAGGCCTGGTGGTGGTGCCGGTGTCGTGCGCCCGGGAGGCGGCCCTGGTCCGGCCGCGGTCGGTGCGGTGCGCGCCCAGCCTGCGCGGTCTTATCGCCATCCTGCGAGGGGAGGAGGGGTGGCCAGACATCGAGATGCATACCGGTCCGGCGACTGAGGATGTACCCGGGCCGGATCTGGCCGACGTCCGCGGTCAGGCCGTGGGGCGGCTGGCGGTAGAGGTTGCGGCCGCCGGCGGACACCACCTGCTGTTGGTGGGTCCACCCGGCGCGGGCAAGACCATGCTGGCCGAACGCCTGCCTGGCCTGTTGCCGCCGCTCGACGTCCCCCAAGCCCTCGAGGTCACCCGAATCCACTCGGCCGCCGGCGTCCCTCTGCCGCCCGGGATCCTGGTCCGGCGCCCCCCGATCCGGGCGCCGCACCACAGTGCCTCGCTGGTGTCGTTGATCGGGGGAGGGACGACGGTTATGCGGCCCGGCGAATTGAGCTGCGCTCATCACGGCGTGCTGTTTCTCGACGAGCTGGGCGAGTTCCCTTCCGACGTCCTCGAAACCCTGCGCCAGCCGCTGGAGGAGGGGCGGGTGCTGGTGTGCCGGGCCCGCGCCAGCGTGGTGTTCCCGGCCCAGGTGCTCCTGGTGGCGGCCAGCAATCCCTGCCCTTGCGGCAGCGAGGGCGGCCCCGGCTCGTGCCGGTGCCGTGACGCCGCCAAGGCCCGGTACGCGGCTCGGATCTCGGGTCCGCTGCTGGACCGGTTTGACCTCCGGGTCATGGTCGACCGTCCGGAGGTGAGCGAGCTGCTGGCGGTCGATGCCCCGCTGGAGGCGGCCGAGCCTACCGAGGTAGTGGCGTGGCGGGTCCAGGCGGCCCGGCGACTGGCCGCGGACCGGGGTGTGCCCTACAACGCGGCCTTACCGGCGTCGACCTTGGATCTCAGCGCACCGGTGGAGCTGGCTGCCCGCCGGGTGCTGGAAGTGCGTCTGCGCCAAGGGCGATTGTCGGCCCGCGGCTTGCACCGGGTGCGGCGGGTGGCCCGGACCTTGGCCGATCTGGCCGGCCGACCGGGGGCGGTGACGGTCGACGACGTGCACGGTGCCCTGGCCTTACGGGCTGAAGTGTTCGCGGCGGAGGAGCTGGCCTCATGACGGCCGGCACCGGCGAGCCGATCCTGCCCGCCGAACGCGACGAACACCCGTACGCGGCAGTGCTCGCCGCCCTACCGGGGGCCGGCCCCGCCACGGTGGCCGCGGTGTTGCAGGATTGGTCCCCCGAGGAGGCCTGGCGGCGGATCGTGGCCGATCGGATACGGCGGCCCCGGCCTCGCCGGCGGACGGGTCGGGACCAGTTGGGCCTCGATCTGGACGCCACCGGACGAGCTGGCGGCCCACGTGTCGCGACCGGCGGCGAGGTGGGCGACGAGTCGTGGTCGCAGTGGGCCAAGACAATCGACCCAGCCCGGTGGTGGGCCCGCCAGGCCGGCCGGGGCATCGGTGTCACCTGGCCTGGCCAGCCTGACTACCCCGTCGTCCTGGGCGACGATCCCGAGCGACCGGCAGTCCTGTTCTGGAAGGGATCGCTACACCACCTGGCCCACCCGTCCGTGGCCATCGTCGGCACCCGGCGGGCCACGCCCGACGGACGAGCGGTGGCGTTCGAGCTGGGGCGGGACCTGGCCGCCGCCGGGGTGTGCGTGGTGTCCGGCTTGGCCCTCGGAATTGATGGGGCGGCCCACGCCGGCGTGCTGCGGGCCCGGGCCGACTCCGGCGCGGCGCAAGGAGCGCCTGGCGGTGACACGGTGGTGGGACCAGCCGGCGTCGCCGCCAGCGGAGTGGACGTCCCGTATCCCCGCCGGCACACCATCTTGTGGCAGCAGGTCGTCCAAGAAGGCGTTCTGCTCTCTGAGACCGTTCCCGGGCGGCCGGCCCAGGCGTGGCGGTTCCCGGCCCGCAACCGCATCATCGCCGGGCTCGTCCGCATGGTCGTGGTCGTCGAATCGCACGCCGCCGGCGGCAGTCTCATCACCGCCGAGGCCGCCATCGCCCGGGGGATCGATGTGCGAGTAGTGCCCGGCCCGGTCCACAGCCCGGCCAGCGCAGGCAGCAACCAGCTCCTCTACGACGGTCCGGGCCCGGTCCGCGACGCCCGCGATGTCCTCGACGGCATCGGCATCTTCCGGTCCGGATCCGGCCGGTCAGGCTCCGGCCAGTCCGCGGGCTCGGGCCAGTCCGCGGCCGCGTCGCGGTCCGCCGATCCCGCCCCGTCACTCGACCCCGACGCCCGTCGGATCCTCGAATCGGTGTCGTGGCAGTACACGTCCCTCACCCAGGTCGTGGAGCGGAGCCGGCTGAGCGTCGGGGCGGCGTCGCGAGCCCTCGATGAGCTCGAGACGGCCCATTTGGTGGGCCGTCACGGTGACTGGTGGGTGCGTCGACACGGCCCTGGCGAGCCCCAGACCCCTGGGTTTGCCGAGCCGGACGCTGGTGAGGGTCGCCTCAGCAGATAGCCTCGCCGGTAGTGATTTCGATGTGGGCTCGCGACATCTGGCGTAGCAGGCGGCCGCAGACTCCCTCGGCCGCGGGGGAGCAGTGACTCCGGAGGGCGGCACGACCGACGAGGGCAAGGCCGCAGCCGAGCGGGCCGAGGTCAACCAGCTCTGGGATGACTACAAGCGAAGCGGCGAGCGACGGCTGCGTGATCACCTGATCGTGCGGTACTCGCCGCTCGTCAAGTTCGTCGCCGGTCGCGTGTCGGCCGGCTTGCCGCACAGCATCGAGCAGGCCGACCTCGTCAGCTACGGGATGTTCGGTCTCATCGACGCCATCGAGAAGTTCGACACCACCCGCAGCATCAAGTTCGAGACCTACGCCATCACCCGCATCAAAGGGGCCATCATCGACGAGCTGCGCTCGATCGATTGGGTCCCACGGTCGGTTCGAGCCAAGGCCCGGTCGGTGGAGCAGGCCTACGCGTCGCTGGAGGCATCCCTCGGGCGGGCGCCTTCCGACGCCGAGGTGGCATCGGAGCTGCAGATCTCCGAAAACGACCTGCAACAGATCTTCGGGCAGATCTCCTACGTCGGCATCGTCGCCTTGGACGAGGTGGTTTCCGGCGGTCGGGCGGATCGGGGGGAGGCCACCACCCTGGGCGATACCGTGGCCGACTCCGGCGACGGTCCCATGGCCGCCTACGAGGTGGAGGAGATGAAACAGATTCTCGCCGGCGCCATCAACCGTCTCGGCGACCGGGAGAAGATCGTGCTCACCCTCTACTACTACGAGAGCTTGACCCTGGCGCAAATCGGTGAGGTGCTCGGCGTGACCGAGAGCCGGGTGTGCCAGATCCACACCAAGGCCGTCATGCAGCTGCGCGGCCGCATGTTGCTCGCCGATCACTAAACCCGGCGGCGTGTGACGGCGTTCCAGACCGGCGTCGACCTGCGCTACCATGAACAGTTGTCCCGAACAAGCGGGACGACGTATCCACCCCCCGGTGCACCCACGGTCGCTGCGGTTGATCTCGTAGCGCGCGCATCGGGGTTTCGTCCAACCGATGGGAAGGGAGT
>DASXZS010000110.1:0-6605 GCA_036501785.1 Acidimicrobiales bacterium
CGGCTCGCTGACAAGAGGGCCTAACGGAATACTCGCTCGTCACCATCCGTTCTTCTCCGTCCCGCCAAGGCTGACCTACAAGATTCAGACGTCGAGCAGGCTGTCGGGATCCGGGGCGGGCGGAGCAACCAGATCCCACCCGCCGGCCCGACGCTCGAGTCGATACCAGGCGCCGTCACGACCCAGACGAAGTTGCAGCAGGCCGGCGTGCGCGGCGTTGGCCGTGATCCGGGGCCGGACACCGAGCCCGGCCGCGATCAGGGCAGCCCGGGCCTCGTCGAGAGCGCCGGCGGGCGGGTCCCACCTGTCGTCGAGAACCGCCAGCCCAGCGAGACCCCCGTAGCGCCAAGCCAAGGCCGTTCGGAGTAGGCGTCGCTCTGCCACGCCGGCCCGGCCGGCCAACGCCGGGAATGCGGGCGTGCCAATGAGCGGCTCGGCCCGGCGAGCGAGGTCCTGCTCGAAGCTGAGGCCGAGGCCACCGTCGCCCTCCCCGTTGGCCAGTTGGAGCGCCCGCCGGGCCGCGTCGGCACAGAGCGTGGCGAGAACGGCGGCCGACACCCCTGACCGCGGAGGCGGGTCGGCGAGTAGCGGGGCGGGGCGGCCGGCCCGCGCCGGCGGCAGCGGCAGCCGTGGCAGCGGCCCGGTGACCCGGCCGGCGAGCGAGCGGGCTGTCACGGTCGCAGGCAGCCGCGGCGATCCTGTCGTCGCCGCGGCTGGACCCTCGGCGGCCCGACGCGCCCGCAGGCCGGCCAGCACCTCCTCCCGCGGTCGTCCGCGCAGCTGGAGCACGCTAAAGGGCTCTCGATCCAGCAACTCGGCCATGAGGTAGCAGACAGCTGCCGCGTGCTTGCACGGGTTGGCCCAGTCGGGACAGCTGCAGGTCGTGCCAACCTCACCGGGGCCGGGCAGTAGCGACAATCCGACGCCGGCGAGATCGTCGACGATCTCCGGAGCCAACTCACCGTCGAGCAACGCCGCGGCGTGACCAGCCTTGGCCGCGATGGCATCGATCGCCCGCCCCCACTCATCATCCGAAAAGGCCCGGACCCGGACCCAGACCCGGTAGGCGGACATCTGGGTGCCGTAGACCGGGGCGCGCACGCCACTGCCATCGACAACGAGGGCGCCGACTTTTCCGCGGCGCGCATAAGAGCGCCCCCGGGGCAGACGGTTGGGGTCGAGGCGGGCTCGATGCTCGAGGGCGTCGATCCAGGCCCGACCCCACCAGGTGGTCCCGAACGCGGTGCGGCCACTCGGCTTCCGACCCTGGCGCCGGGCTCGGTCGCGAGCCAGCCGGCGAGCCTCGTCGAGGCCGGTGATGCGTTCGCGGATATCGGCCAACCGGGCCTGGCGCGCCGGGTCGATCGGGGAACTGCTCGGGCCCGTCACGGCGTCGCCACCTGGAGCGTCACCAGGTCGGCCAACTCGGCGTTGCTCAACTCGGAGACCCAGGCTTCGCCACCTCCGACGACGGCGTCGGCCAGTTGCCGTTTGGCCGTCAGCAACGCGGCCACCCGGTCCTCGACGGTCCCCTCGGTGATGAGCCGATGCACCTGGACGGCACGGTGCTGGCCGATGCGCCACGCCCGGTCGCTCGCTTGGTCCTCAACCGCCGGGTTCCACCAGCGGTCGTAGTGAATCACCTGGGTGGCCGCCGTCAGGTTGAGGCCGGTGCCGCCGGCCTTGAGCGACAGCAGTAGCACCGGGGCCGCGCCGGACTGGAATCGGTCCACCAGCTCTTGCCGGGCCGGCAACGCCACCCCGCCGTGCAGGAACAACGACGCCACCCCGCGCTCGCCCAGACGCCTCTCCAGGAGCCGGCCCATCGCTACGTACTGGGTGAACACCAGAATCTGTTCGCCACCGTCCAACACGGCCGTCACCAGCTCGTCGAAGGCGTCGAGTTTGCCTGACCGTCCGGCCAGCGGCCCGCGCTGGCCGAGATAGTGGGCGGGGTGGTTGCAGACCTGTTTGAGGGCGGTCAGCAGCTTGAGGACTAGGCCCCGCCTGGATATCCCTTCCGCCTCGGCGATCTGGGCCAAGGCTTCCTTGACCACCGCGCCGTACAGGGTGGCCTGCTCGGCGCTGAGGGGAACCACGTTGTCGGTCTCGACCTTCGGCGGTAACTCGGGCGCGATGCCCGGGTCAAGTTTGTGGCGGCGCAACACGAAAGGCCGTACGACGCGGGCAAACGCGGCGGTGGCTTCGGGGTCCCGGTACCGCTCGACGGGAATCGCCACCTGGCGCCGAAAGGTATCGAGCGGACCGAGCAGGCCGGGCACCGCCCAATCGAGAATGGACCACAGCTCGCTCAGCCGGTTCTCGACCGGCGTCCCGGTGAGCGCCAGCCGGCTGGCGCTGGGGATCCGCCGCAGGTCGCGAGCGGTGCGCGAGAGCGGGTTCTTGACGTGCTGAGCTTCGTCGGCGATGACCAGCCCCCATCCGACCTCGGCCAAGGCCGCGTGGTCCCGGCGGACCATCCCGTATGTGGCCAGCACGATTTCGTTTGGCTGCACCGCGTCGAGATGACGCTCACCCCCGTGGTAGCGGCGCACGTCGACCGCGGGGGCGAAGCGGGCCGCCTCCCTCTGCCAGTTGGACAGCAGCGTGGCCGGGCACACGACCAGTGTCGGCCCGGCCGCCGGCCCCAGCGTGTCATGACGGTGCAGGTGCAAGGCCAAGGCCTGCACGGTCTTACCCAGACCCATGTCGTCGGCCAGGCAGCCGCCGAGGCCGAGCGCGGTCAGCGACGCTATCCACCCCAACCCGCGGCGCTGGTACGGCCTGAGACTCACCTCCAGACCGGGCGGTTCGAGCAGCTCGTGGCGCAGGTCTGCGCCATCGCGGGCTGCGGAGAGCCGCGCGGCCAACTGGGCCAGCGGTCCCTCACATCGGGCTTCGACCACCCCACCGTGGCCGTCGGCGATGGCGCCGGCGAGCGCCGCCGCCAGAGCCTCACCGGCGCGCACCCGGCGGACCTGGTTGTGCCGGAGCCGCTCGATCAACGCCGGGTCGGCCAGCACGAAGCGGCCCCGGAGCCGAACCATGGGCCGTTTGGCTTCCGCAAGCGCGTTCAATTCGGCGGCGGTGAGCGGCCGACCGTCGACGGTAGCCTCCAGCCGGACCTCCACCAGACTCTCTACGGTGAGCCCCGCCTCGGTCACCGACGTGGGGGCGGGCGTGCCGACCACCGCTCGCAGCTGCACCTCCCGGGCCCCGAGCTCACTTGGCCACAGCACTTCGACGCCAGTCGACGCCACCGCCGCCGCAGCCGAGCCCAGAAGGTCCATGGCGTCGTCGTCGGTCAGTTGGAGGACTTCGGGCCGAGGCTGGTCGAGCAAGGCCGCGGCCGGCGCCCACGCTTTCGACAGGCGCCGGAGGCCCAACAGAAGATCGGATTCGGCGTCCACCCCCAGCCGGTCGAGGACGACTGCCGGCGCCGACCACAACTCGGCCGCGTCGACGACCAGGCTGGGATCGAGCTGGCTGCGCAGTTGCACGACTGCTTCGAATCCGGCCTCAGGGCCGAGCGGAAGGGTGATGCGCAGCCCCGGTATCGCCCCACCCTCGAGCCCGCCGCCGAGCCCCTCCAACCAGTCCGCCACCTCCGCACTCGGAGCGCCAGCACTCGGAGCGCCAGCCGCCGGCTGTCCGAATAGTCCGCCACCCTCCAGACCAGCTGCGGCGGTGCGGACCAACCCATCGGCGACGGCGTCCATGAATTCCTCTACCGCCGCCTCTGGGGCTGGTACCCGCATCGGCCCGCGACCAGCGGCGATGACCGCGAAGGCCTCGACGGGCAGTGCGGCCGCCAGCTCCGCCATTCGCTGACGGTCCTCCAGGTCGAAGGGCCCGACCGCCCAACCGGCGGAACGCGCCGGCGTGAGCGCCGGGCGGATGCGGCCTCGAGCCACCAGGTCGACGGCGATTTGGGCTGCGGCGGCCCACGCCGCGACCGACGGCGTGACCTCGGCGTCACGTGGCAGGGCGACCAGATCCAGCAACACGTCGCCGACTGCCACACATGTCCCGCCGACCCGGATGCGGCGCACGCTTCGCCCGACCGGCTGGGCCACCTCGACGGAATCTGCGCCCGGCACTGAGCGCTGATCTGGGTGCCAGAGGGCGACAACGGCCCGCCCGTCCCGACCGTGTTGCGAGCCGACGAAGGTGGCCCTCACTTCCCCGGCAAGCACGTCAGCGACCATAGCGAAGCCGCCACGGCGCCACGCGGCATTCAACGTACGGCCCGCGGAATCGCCCGCGCTAGACCGCCGGTGGTTGGATCGCCCTTTCGTACAGGGTGGCCCGCCACGGGCCGAGGGCCGGGTCGGTGAGGTGCTCGGCCGGCCCGACGATCTCGCCAACCTCGTGGAAGCCCAGCTCCTCGTAGTAACGCCGCAGTCGGGTGTTGCTGGTCAGAGTGTCGAGGCACAGGTAGGCCCGGCCGCGGGCCCGAGAGGTCGCCTCCGCCCACTCCAGCACCGTCGGCCCGACGCCGGCGTGGGCCCGCCGCACGGCCAGCCGGTGCCGGCCAGTGGTGATGCCGCGGGCCTGCAGCCACGCCGAGGCCTCAGCCAGGATGTCGCTGGCGGCGTCGACGTCGCCGCCGTCCGGACCGGCGGGTCGGATATCGAGGGCCAGGGCCACCCGCCGAGCTTGTCAGGTGGCGACGGAGTTGGTCGCGGCCGATTCCGGGGTTGGCTGCCGGCGCGGGCGCGGGGCCGGCCCGGTCCGCCGGCCGGCCCGCAGCGGCAGCAACACGGTGAACTCACAGCCCTGCTCGACGTTGCGCACCGTGATGTCGCCCTGGTGGGCTTCGACGAGACCCCGGGCCACGGCCAACCCCAGCCCGCCCCGGTGCTCGCCCGGGGTGCGGGCGACGTCGCCCTGGTAGCCCATGTCGAACACCTGCGGCAGGTCCCGCTCCGCGATCCCGCCACACCCGTCCCGCACCGCCACTCGGGCCGCCCCGCGGGCCCGGTCCAGGGATGTGGTGACGGTGATGGTCCCGCCGGCGATGGTGTGGCGGATGGCGTTGTCAAGAAGGTTCCGGATGACCCGGACCATCTCCGGGGCGGCCAACTCCACCACGGGCACCTGGTCGGGCGCCCCGTTGCGCAACTCGATGTGCTTGGCCTGGGCCGACACCGCCGCCCCGGCCAGGGCATGGTCGATCAGCTCATCGAGAGGCACCGGCTCCAGCTCCAGCCGCAACGACCCGGAATGGATGCGAGACAGCTCGAACAGGTCATCCACCAGACCCGCCAGCCGGTCCACCTCGTGGCGCATGGTGGCGTAGTAGCGGGCGATGGTGGCCTTGTCGTCGACCACCCCGTCCTCCATGGCTTCGACCATGGCCCGGATCCCGGCCAGCGGGGTGCGCAGGTCATGGGACACCCAGGCCACCAGGTCCCGCCGGCTCTGCTCGGTGGCCGCAGCCTCGGCCTGGGCGTCGGCCAGCCGAGCGGAGGTGGCAGCCAACTGGGCCGCCAGCGACCCCAGCTCCCCCGGGGCGGACGCCGGCCCCTCGCCGATGCCGTCGCCCAGGCGGCGGGCCATGTCGCCCATGGACCGGCTGGCGTCGGCCACCCGCCGCCCCAGCAGGAGGGCGGCCACTACCGCCACCGTGCCCGCGGCCACCAGCACGACCCACAGCACCCGCAGGTCGTGCTGCATCAGGAACATGTCCGAGCTCGCCCAGCTGACCCCGATGGCGACCGCCAGGATGGGCGCCAGCGCCGCCACCGCGGCCTGGATGGCAATGCGCCGGCGGTGCAAAGCGCGCAGCAGGGCGGCGGCTACCACCGCGGCCACGCCCGCGCCCACCATCGAGTCGATCAGCAAGCGCACGGTGTTGTGGGCCGGTACGCCGCCGGCGAGGGCCACCACCCAGGCGGCCGCCACCCCGACGGCCACCACCGCGGCCGGCACCCACCACCGCCGCTGCTTCATGGCTCAAACCGGTAGCCCACGCCCCACACCGTGCACACGTAGCGGGGCGCCGACGGGTCGAGCTCGATCTTGGCCCGTAGGCGGCGGATGTGGACGGTGACCGTCGACGTGTCGCCGGTGGTGAAGCCCCACACCTCCTCCAGGAGGGTCTCCCGCCGGCAGGCCCGCCGCGGGTGGCTCATGAGGTAGACCAGCAGGTCGAACTCCTTGGCCGTGAGGGCCACCAAATCGCCGGCCATGCGGACCTCGTGGCTGCGGACGTCGACCTCCAGGTCGCCGGCGCGCAGGGTAGCTGTGTCGCCCGCAGGCGACAGCGGGCCGGTCGCCCGGCGTAGCACCGCCTTGACCCGGGCGGTGAGTTCCCGGGGCGAGAACGGCTTGGCCACATAGTCGTCGGCGCCCAACTCCAGGCCGGTGATGCGGTCGGTCTCCTCGCCGCGCGCGGTCAGCATGATGATGGGGATGGGCGCCACCGCCCGCAGACGTCGGCAGATCTCCAGGCCCCCGATCGACGGCAGCATCAGGTCCAGGACCACCAGATCCGGGACGTTCTCCAGGGCCAGGCGCAGGCCGGCGGCCCCGTCGGAGACCACGTCGACGGCGTAGCCCTCCCGCTTGAGATAGCGGGCCACCACCTCGGCGACCGTGGG
>DASXZS010000111.1:0-1910 GCA_036501785.1 Acidimicrobiales bacterium
CGTAGCCCCAGTCGCGGCGGGCGTCGAGATTGCCGAGGGAGACCGACGTCCGCCGGCCGAGCTTGATGGCCGCCGCGCTGAACGTCACCTTGCGGGTGACGAACTCGAGGCCGCGCCGGGGGCTCTCGTGGTTGAAGAGGATCCCCGAGCTGGCGTGCAGGTCGTAGCTCTCCCGGTAGTTGACCGTGATCCAGTGGCCGTACACCTTGGCCACCCCGTAGGGACTGCGGGGGTAGAAGGGGGTGCGCTCCGTCTGGGGCACTTCCACTACCTTCCCGAACATCTCGCTGGAGCTGGCCTGGTAGAAGCGGATGGTGGGATCGGTGAGCAGGATGGCGTCGAGCAGCCGGGTGACGCCCAGGGCCGTCACCTCCCCCGTCAACACCGGTTGGGCGAACGAGGTTTGGACAAAGGACTGAGCCGCCAGGTTGTAGACCTCCGCGGGACGGTGATCCCGCAGCACCCGGATCATGGAGGCCTCGTCGAGGAGATCGGCCGGCACCAGGGTGAGGCGGTCGGTGAGGTGCGAGATCCGCTCGAAGGTAACCGTGCTGCTGCGCCGGTGGAGGCCGATCACCTCGTAGCCCTTGTCGAGCAGCAGTTCGGCGAGGTAGGAGCCGTCCTGACCGGTGATCCCGGTGATGAGCGCCTTGGTCACCTTCACAGTCTGGCCGATCCGGTCGGCTCAGGGGCGCACCGGGCGCCGGGTGACCAGGGTGGGGTGGTTGGCCATGGCCAGCATCTCGCGGTCGCCGGCGCTGTCGCCGTACGCCCACATCTCGAAAGGGCCGGGGCCCAGCCGAGCCGACAGTTCCCGAGCCTTCTCGGTGGCCCGGACGTTGGGGCCGTCCATGCGACCGGTCAAGCGGCCGTCGCCGCCCACCTCCAGCCGGGTGGCGATGACCTGATCAAAGCCGGTCAGCTGGCCGAACGGTTCCAGGTACAGCGCCAGGGAGGCCGAGACCAGGATCCGGCGGTGCCCCTGCTCGTCGTGCCAGGCCATCCGGGCCGCCATGTCGGGGCGGATGCGGGTGGCCAGCACCGCCCCGAAGGCGGCGCCGTCGGTGGCGACCCGATCGGCGTCGAGGCCAGCCAGGGCCTGCCCGAGCAGGGCCGCTTTGGCTTCGTCGCGGCCACCCCGCCGGTACCCGGAGACCATCCGGGGCGCGGCCTCGATCAGGACCCGGGCGAAGCGGCGCCGGCCGAGAAGACGTTCCAGGAACCGCGGCAGGCTGTCGCCGGCCACCAAGGTTCCGTCGAAGTCGAACGCCGCCACTCCGGGCCGGCTGGTCAAATCGGCAGGCGGCGCCATACGGCCCGCGGCAGGTGGCGGAACACCGCGAAGACCACGCGCAACGGCGGCGGCACCCAGATGACCTCCCGCCCGGCCGCCAGGGCCTTGACGGTGGCGGCCGCCACGGCCTCGGCGGTGGTGGACATCGGCGCGGGCGGCATCCCCGCCGTCATCTTGGTGCGCACGAATCCCGGTCGCACGATCAACACCCGGGCCCCGCTGCCGGCGAGGGCATCTCCGAGTCCCTGGGCGAAGCCGTCGAGGCCCGCTTTCGACGAGCCGTAGATGAAGTTGGCCCGCCGCACCCGCTCACCGGCGACGGAGGACAGCACCACCAACGTCCCGTGCCCCTGGGCCTTCAACACCCGGGCGACAGCGAGGCTGGCCGATATGGCCCCGACGTAGTTGGTCCGGGCCAATTCGACGGCGCCGTGGCCGCCGCCTTCGTCCGCCTCCTGGTCGCCGAGGAGCCCGAAGGCCAGCACCACCACGTCCAGGTCGCCGCCGGCCTCCTTGCTGGCTCTGGTCATGAGCTCGTCGTGGCTGCCCGTGTCCTGCGCATCGAACGGGAGCGTCTCGACGCGACTGGCACCCGCGGCCCGCACGGTCGCCGCTG
>DASXZS010000112.1:0-5304 GCA_036501785.1 Acidimicrobiales bacterium
AGGAAAGCCGGGTGCTGGCCGAGGCGACCACCTCGGACGGGCCGGTGGTGGTGGCGGTGGCAGGCGGCGCCGTGGTCGACCCGGACAACCGAGCCCGGATCCGAGGGGCCGGTTTGGTGGTGTGGCTCCGGGCCGACGTCGCCGTCCTGGCCGCCCGGGTCGGCACCGGCGCCGGGCGCCCGTTGCTCGAAGCCGGCCCCGCGGCCGCCTTGGCGCGCTTGTCCGCCGACCGGGCGCCCATCTACGCCGAGTTGGCCGACCTGGTCTTCGACGTCGACCGGTTGTCGCCGCCGCAGGTCGTCGACCAGATCGTCACCGCCCTCGGCAGCCGGAACCTGGAGGTGGGCGGCCGTGCATGAGTTGCGCGTCGACCTTGGCGATCGCTCCTACCCTGTGCTGGTGGGGGCCGGAGCCCGCCACCGCCTCGGGGAGGTAGTGCCCTCCACCGTGGGCCGGGCCGCCGTCGTCACCCAGGAGGCGATCCCCTGGAGCGTTGATGCCGGCGTCGAACAGCGCACCTTTTTTCTTGATGACGGCGAGGACGCCAAGAACCTCGAATCAGTCGAGGAGCTGTGCCGCGACTTCGCCCGGTGGGGACTCACCCGCGCCGACCTGATCGTGGCTCTCGGTGGCGGAGTCGTCACCGACGTGGCCGGTTTCGCCGCTGCGGTGTACCACCGGGGCATCGCGGTGGTGCACGTGCCCACCACGCTGCTCGGCCAGGTGGACGCCGCTATCGGCGGCAAGACCGGTGTCAACCTGCCGGAGGGCAAGAACCTGGTCGGCGCCTTCTGGCAGCCCGCCGCGGTGCTCTGCGACACCGAGACGCTCACGTCCCTCCCGCCGCGGGAGTACCGCAGCGGACTGGGAGAAATGGCCAAGTACGCCTTCTTGGGCGTGGAGCGCCTGCGCGACATCTCCCTCGATGACGCGGTGGCGGCGTGCGTGGCCTGCAAGGCCGAGGTGGTGGGCGCCGACGAGCGGGAGTCCGGCGGGCGGGCCTTGCTCAACTATGGGCACACCCTCGCCCACGCCCTCGAGACGGTCGGCCACTACGACCTGCGCCACGGCGAGGCCGTCGCCGTGGGCCTGGTGTTCGCGGCCCGCCTGGCCCGTCGACTGGGGCGTATCGACACCGACCGCGTCGTGGAGCACGAGCGACTGGTAGCCGGCTACGACCTGCCCACCCGGCTGCCGCCGGGTACGAACGCCGCAGAGCTGATCACGGTCATGGGCCGGGACAAGAAGGCGACCGACGGGCGGTTGACCTTTGTGCTGGACGGTCCGGCCGGGCTGGCGGTGGTGGCCGGCGTCGGCGCCGAACAGGTGGGCGCCACCCTGGCGGAGCTCTCCGAGCCGGCCCCGTGACCACCGGCGACCCGCTGGTGCTGCTGCTGTCGGGCCCCAACCTCAACCTGCTGGGGGAGCGCCAACCCGAGGTATACGGGACCGCCACCCTCGACGAACACGTGGCCACCGCCGAGACCGAAGCCGCACGACACGGGCTGGTCCTCGAACATCACCAGTCCAATCACGAGGGCGACCTCGTCGACGCCATCCAGCAGGCCCGGGGCCGGGCCGCGGCCATCATCATCAACGCCGGGGCGTTCACCCACTACGCCTGGTCCTTGCATGATGCTCTGGCCGCCTTCGACGGCCCGGTGGTCGAACTGCATCTGTCCAACCCTGGCGGGCGGGAGGCCTGGCGGGCCACGTCGGTCATCACCCCGGTGGCGACAGGCGTGGTGGCCGGGTTCGGCGGCGCCGGCTACCGCCTGGCGGTGGACGCCGTGGCGGGTCTCCTGCACCGGGCCCCGGCCTGACGGGGTGCCTACCCGAGCAGGTCGACGTACCACTGACCCCCGATGTCCTGGCAGGGGATGGCCCGGTGGCCGATGGACTCCTGGGTCGCCGGGTGGTAGGCGGCGGAGAAGGCGGCCGCGGTGGCGGCATCGGGCTGACCGGTGGTCAGGTTGCTGTTGGTGGCGCAGTTCGTCTGGCCGGCCTGGGTGGTGCAGAACTTCCCGGTGATCGTCACCACCGCCTGGGTGCCCCGGATGGTGGTGGTGCCCATACCCAGGTTGGCGATCGAGAAGGTGGTGCTGGCGGGGAAGGCGCTGGCGCAGGGGACCAGGTTTTGCGGCGCCACGTAGACGCACGCATTTTTGGCGCCGGCGGCCAGACCCCGGATAAACCCCACCGTGGCCGCCTGTGGCGTCCCGTGGCCCGGCGCCGGCGGGGGTGCCGGTTGCGCCGCTCGCCCGGACCCGCCACCGCAGGCCGCGGCCATCACCGCGATCAGGACCACGGCCATCCCCCGGCCTCGGTGGAGGCGGCGGGCGGGCACCGGGATACTGTAAAGGACTATGTCCGACGCCATGGAGGTCAGCGCCCGGGCCGGTCGGTTGCGCCAAGCCCTGACAGCCGATGAGAGTGCGCCGGACGCCCTGCTGATCACCAGCTTGACCAACCTCCGCTACCTCACCGGGTTCACCGGCTCGGCCGGCATGTTGTTCGTGCTCCCAGAGGAGGCGGTGCTACTGACCGACGGCCGGTACGCCACCCAGGCGTCCGAGCAGCTGGCCGCCACTGGCGTCGACGCCCGGGTGGAGGTGGCCAAAGGACCCGACCAGCCCGAGCGGGCCGGACAGATCGTGGCGTCGAGCCCGGTCGCCCGCCTGGGATTGGAGGCCGCCCATGTCAGCTGGGCCCGGCAGCGGTCCATGGCCGCCGACTGGTTTCCCGACCTCGACCTCGTCCCAACTGTCGGCCTGGTCGAAGCCCTGCGGGAGATCAAGGACGCCGGCGAGCTGGCCCGACTGGCCGACGCCGCCCGTATCGCCGACGCCGCCCTGGAGCAGGTCCGGCCCCAACTGGCGGCCGGCCTGACCGAGGCGGCCTTCGGTCGCGCCCTGGACTTCGAGATGCGCCGGCTGGGCGCCAGCGGCCCGTCTTTTGAGACCATCGTCGCCAGCGGACCCAATGCCGCCATGCCTCACCACCGGCCGGGTGCCCGCCTCATCCAGCCCGGCGAACCAGTCGTGCTCGATTTCGGCGCCCGGGTCGATGGCTACTGCTCGGACATGACCCGCACGGTGTGGGTCGGTGCCCTGGCCGACGCCGAGCTGCGGCGGGCGGTCGGAGTGGTGCTGGCCAGCCAGGCCGCCGGCGTCGCCGCGGTGGGCCCGGGCGTGGCCTGCGCCGAGGTCGACAAGGTGTGCCGGGAGGTCATCGCCGAGGCGGGCTGGGGCGATCTGTTCGTGCATGGGACCGGCCACGGGGTGGGGCTCGACATCCACGAGGCGCCGGCGGTGGCGGCCACGTCCACCGATACACTGGAGGTCGGCCAAGTTGTCACCGTCGAACCGGGCGTGTACCTGCCCGGGCTAGGAGGTGTCCGCATCGAGGACACCGTGGTGGTGACCGACGATGGCTGTCGACGCCTGACCAGCACACCCAAGGACTCGCCCTGATGCCTGCCGTCTCCACCAACGATCTCAAGAACGGGATGTCGCTGAACCTCTCCGAGGGCCTGTTCTCCGTGGTCGAGTTCCAGCACGTCAAGCCGGGCAAGGGCGGCGCCTTCGTGCGCACCAAGCTGAAAAATGTGCGGACCGGCGCGGTCATCGAGCGCACCTATCGAGCGGACGAGAAGCTGGATCAGGCCCTGATCGACAAGCGGGAGATGCAGTTCCTGTACCTCGACGGCGACGACTACGTGTTCATGGACAACACCGACTACGAGCAGCTGCAGGTCCCTCGGGCCAGCCTGGGCTCGTCCGCCCAGTACCTCAAAGAGGGCGACTCCGCGGTCTTGCAGATGTACGACGGTGAGATCGTCGGGGTGGACCTGCCGGCGGCGGTGGAGCTGACGGTCACCGAGACCGAGCCGGGGCTGCAGGGCGACCGGGTTTCCGGCGCCCGCAAGCTGGCCCAGCTGGAGACCGGCCTGTCGGTCCAGGTCCCACTGTTCGTCAACACTGGCGACCGGGTGAAAGTCGACACCCGGACAGGCGAGTATCTGACCCGAGCCGGCAGCTGATGTCGGTGACCGGGCTTCCTACGTCGCGCCGAGAGGCCCGGGAGCGGGTCCTGTCGCTCCTCTATGAGGCCGAATCCAAGCAGGTCGAGCCGTCAGTGGTCCTGGCGGAGCTCCCGGTGACGCCGGACCAGTTCGTCATCGAGGTGGTGGGCGGCGTGGAGGCGGAACAAGCCCGCATCGACGAGCTGATCGCCGCCCACGCCATCGGCTGGACGATGGACCGCATGCCGGTCGTGGACCGGGCCTTGCTCCGCATGGCCACCTACGAGCTGATCGCCCGACCGGACGTGCCGACGGCGGCGGTGATCTCCGAGGCCGTAGAGCTGGCCACCCAGTACTCCACCGAGGAGTCAGGGCGCTTCGTCAACGGGGTGCTCGCCACCATCGCATCTCTCACGCGGCCGGCTTGACACCTGGCCGATCCTGGCCTACCATACGAACAGACGTTCGAGTATCGCCGGCTTCGGTGCCGGCCTTGGTCAAGTTGGTTGGTACGAGTGATCGAGGTCAAGCCCGGTGTGCCAGCGGTTGCCACTGCTTCGAGAGGCCATGGCGAGCTACGCAAGCAGATTCGACGCGTCGCTGCTGTCCTGCGCCGACGCGGCGCGGGCCGTCGCTGACGCCGCCGCCATCGAAGGGATCGCCGCTACCATCAAGGCCCTCGCCGCGGCCCGTGCCGCCGAGTCCAACTCCTGGCGTCAAGATGGGCACCGTTCCGCCGCTGACGCCCTGTCGCGGCAAACCGGCACCTCGCTAGGTGCAGCCCGGGAGGCGCTCGATACCGGCCGGAGGCTCGACTCGCAGCCGGAGCTGTCTGCCGCCGCCCGGGCTGGGGAGCTGTCGCCGTCGCAAGCCGCGCTGGTGGCTGATGCCACTGAGGCTGATCCGGGTGCCGGCTCGAGACTGATTGACCAGGCCAAGCGGACGTCGCTGGCCGAGCTACGAGAAGAGGTGAGCCGCACCAAGGCCGCCGCCGAGCAGGATCTCGAAGCTCGCCGGATTGCTATCCGGGCCCGGCGCCGGCTGCGGTCGTGGACCGACCCCGAAGGCGTCTGGCACCTTCACGCTCTGGGTAACCCCGAGGACGGCGCCCAGGTCATGGCTGCCCTACGTCCCATCACAGACGGGATCTTCGCCGGCGCCCGCGAAGAAGGCCGGCGCGAACCTCCCGAGGCCTACGCCTTCGACGCCCTGGTCCGACTTGCCACCGACCGGACGAGCGTCGATGCCACCGCCGCCTGTCTCTGCACCGCAGATCCGCC
>DASXZS010000113.1:0-2173 GCA_036501785.1 Acidimicrobiales bacterium
CTGATCAAGATGGGCACCCTCGACCTGGCGCTGCGCGAGTTCTTCCGGGCCGCCATGGGCGCGCGCAAGTCCTGCATCATTTGCGGTGGCACCGGCGCAGGTAAGACCACCCTGCTGCGGGCCGTGGCCGCCGATATCCCACCGGCCGAGCGGTTGGTGACTATTGAGGACTCCCTTGAGCTCGGCTTGGACCGCTTCCCCGAACTCCATCCCGACGTCGTCGCGCTCGAAGCCCGGGAGCCGAACCTGGAAGGCGAGGGCGGGGTCAGTCTGGCCGAGCTGGTCCGCTGGGCGCTGCGCATGAACCCCGACCGGGTGATCGTGGGCGAAGCCCGAGGCGAAGAAGTCCTTGCCCTCCTCAACGCCATGTCCCAAGGCACCGACGGGTCCATGGCCACGATTCATGCCTCTTCGTCGCGGGGCGCGTTTTCCAAGCTCGCTACCTACGCGGTGCAAGCCCCCGAACGTCTCCCGCTGGAGGCCACCAACCTGCTGGTGGCCAACGCCGTGCATTTCGTGATCTTCATCGCCCAAGACGGCGACCGCCGCTACGTCGCCTCCGTCAGAGAGGTGGTCGACGCCGAGGGGCCGATGGTGGTCTCCAACGAGATTTTCCGGCCCGGCCCCGACGGCCGAGCCGTACCCGGCGCCCCGCTGCGCAACGACACCATGGACCAGCTGGCCGCGGTCGGCTTCGACCCGGGCTTGTTGGACCGACCCCAAGGCTGGTGGGAGACGTGACCGCCCTCGCCGCGCTGTGCGGGGCGGGGGTCGGGCTCGGCCTGATGCTGGTCATCGCCGGCTGGCGCGGGATCGACCTGCCCCACCCCACCCGCCGGCTCAATCACCGCAAGATCGAGCGGTTCAACCTGCGGATCGGGCTGGCCGTCGGCGCGGCGGTGGTGGTGGGGGCGGCCACCGGTTGGCCGGTGGGCGCCGTGTTGGCCGGCCTGGCCGGTTGGGGCGCACCGGTGCTGTTGGGCGGCGGACGTCGCCACCAGGCGGCCGTGGGACGTATCGAAGCCATCGCGGGCTGGGCGGAGATGCTGCGCGACACCATGGCCGGCTCGGCCGGCCTGGAGCAGGCCATCATCGCCACCGCGTCGTTGGCGCCGTTGCCGATCCGGGCCGAGGTTGCTACCCTGGCCGTCCGCCTCGAAGGCGAACGGCTCGCCCCGGCCTTGCGGGCCTTCGCCGATGAGGTGGCCGACCCGACCTGCGACCTGGTGGTCGCCGCCCTGGTGCTGGCTGCCGAGCACCAGGCCCAGCGCCTCGGCGAGCTGTTGGGCTCGTTGGCCGCCGCAGCCCGGGATCAGGCCACCATGCGCTTGCGGGTCGAGGCCGGCCGGGCTCGGATCCGCACCTCGGTCAAGGTGATTGTCGGCGCCACCAGCGCCCTCGTCGTGGGGTTGGCGCTGTTCAACCGCGACTACTTGGCCCCTTACGACACCCCCGTCGGCCAGCTCGTCCTGCTCCTGGTCGGTGGCGTGTTCGCCATCGCGTTCGTGTGGCTGGCCCGCATGACCCGTCCGGCCACCGTGGACCGGTTCCTCACCGAAAGCCCCGGGTTCACGAATCCCGACAGAACGTCAGGACTCCGCTCATGATCGCCGCCGCTTTAGTCTGCGGCGCCGGGTTCGGTGCCGGCGTGTGGCTGATCATCCGTGGCCTGTACCCGCCCCGCCCGTCACTGGCCCAAGCGTTGTCCCAGTTGCGCCGACTCCCCGAACCCGCTCCCGTGCTCGGTGACAGCGGCGGCGGCGGGTTCGCCGCCCGGATCGGCCGGCCCGCCGCCGACGCCCTCACTCGGGCCGGGGCCGGCTGGATGCTGCCGGCGACGGTCCGCCGGGATCTCGCCGTGCTGGGCCGCACCCCCGAACGCCACCTGGCCGAGCAGGTCACCCTGGCCTTGGTCGGCCTGCTCTTCGCCCCCGCCATCGCCGCCTTGCTGCTCCTCGGCGGTGCCCACCTGCCGTTGATGGTGCCGTTGTGGGCGTCGCTGATCTTCATGGCCGCCGGGTTCCTCCTGCCCGATGTCGGCATCCGAGCCGAGGCCGCCCGGCGTCGCCGGGATTTCCGCCACGCCCTGTCCTCCTTCTTGGATCTCGTCGTCGTGGCGCTCGCCGGGGGCGGCGGGGTCGAGACCGCCCTCGCCGACGCGGCGTCGGTCGGG
>DASXZS010000114.1:0-4194 GCA_036501785.1 Acidimicrobiales bacterium
CTCGAACGTCTCGGCCGGGCCGGCTGGGGCGCTGGTGGTCCCGCCTGCCGGAGTGGCCTGGGTGGCGTCGAGCTCCTCGATGGTCATGAGGACCACCCGGGCCTTGGACCCCTCGGACGGCCCGACGATGCCCCGCTGCTCCAGCAGGTCCATGAGCCGGCCGGCCCGGGCAAACCCGACGCGCAACTTCCGCTGGAGCATCGACGTCGAGCCCAGCTGCGAGCGGACCACCAGGTCTTTGGCCTGGTCCAACAGGTCGTCGTCATCGTCGTCGCTCCCCCCGAACCCGCTCCCGCCGGCGTCATCGCGCCCTTCGACGCCTTCCACGTAGCGGGGCTCGGACTGCCGGCGCCAGTGGGCGACGACCTTGCGCACCTCATCCTCGCCGACCCAGGCGCCCTGGATCCGGCGGGCCACGCTGGACGAGGCGGTCAGTAGCAGCATGTCGCCCTGGCCGATGAGGCGCTCCGCGCCTGGCTGGTCCAGGATGACCCGGCTGTCGGCCAGCGAGGACACCGCGAAGGCCAGTCGGGACGGGATGTTGGCCTTGATCACACCGGTGATGACGTCGACCGAGGGCCGCTGGGTGGCGATGACCAGGTGGATCCCGACGGCGCGGGCCATCTGGGCGATGCGGCAGATGGACTCCTCGACGTCGCGGGCAGCCACCATCATCAGGTCGTTGAGCTCGTCGACCACGACCAGGATGAAGGGCAGGCGCTCGTAGGTCTTGGGCTCGGCCCCGACCGGTGGCGGGGCGTTGAAGTCGCCCCGGTCGTAGGCGGCGTTGTAGCCCGTGATGTCGCGCACCCCGACCTCGGCCAGCAGGTCGTAGCGGCGCTCCATCTCGTGCACCGCCCAGCTCAGGGCGTTGGCCGCCTTCTTCGGGTTCGTGACGACGCCGGTGAGCAGGTGGGGCAGTCCGTTGTACTGGCCCAGCTCGACCCGCTTCGGATCGACGAGGATCAGGCGCACCTGGTCGGGGGTGGCCCGCAACAGCACCGACGAGATCAGGGAGTTGATGCACGACGACTTGCCGGCCCCGGTAGCGCCGGCGATGAGCAGGTGCGGCATCGTCGCCAGGTTCTCGAGGATGGGCCGGCCGGCGATGTCCCGCCCCAGGGCCACTTCGAGGGGGTGGGTGGCCGCGTGGGCCTCGGCGGACGTGAGGATGTCGCCGACCGCGACGAGCTGTCGTTGCTGGTTGGGAACCTCCACGCCAATAGCCGAACGACCGGGGATGGGCGCGAGGATCCGCACGTCGGCGGCCGCCATGGCGTAGGCGATGTCGCGCTGCAGGTTGGTCACCTTGGCCACCTTGACGCCGGGGCCTAGCTCTAGCTCGTAGCGGGTGACGGTCGGGCCAACGGTCATGCCGACCAGGCGGGTCTCGACCCCGTGGGCGGCGAGGGCATCCTCCAGGGTATGGCCCATGCTTTCGACGTGCCGCCGGTCGATCTCGGTGGCCTTGGAGCGCTTGAGCAACGCCAGCGGCGGGAGGCGCCAGGTCCCGGGCTCCGCGGCGGGCCCGAGCCCGATCGTCAGCTGTTCGGGGTCGGCGGGGGCGTCGGGGGCGTCGGGGGGTGGCACCTGGATGGGCACCTTGGGCCGCACCGACTTGGTGGCGGCGTCGGCCGGTGCGCCGTCTGGGGCGCTTCCTGCGGCTTCCGCGGGCGTGCCGGCCGGCGGGGCGTCGAACCCGACGTCGCCCCCATCGGCCTCGCGGTCGTACAGCCCCGGGGCGGAGGGGTGCCGAGCCGAAGCCGCCTGGCGTTCGGTCCCGCTGATGGCGGCGGCGATCGACCGGCCGGCGGCCGCGGTGGCGCGCGCTGCCGCGCTCGTGCCGAGGGCCAGCCAGTGGGCGGCTTCGCGCACCCTGGTAGCCGTCAGGATCAACGACGCCAGGCCGATGAGAGCCAGCAGCACGAACCCGCCGCCCCACGCGCCCAGACCGGCCCGTAGGGGGATGCCGACGCCCGCGCCCACCAACCCGCCGGCAGGCCGGAGTTGGGCCACCACCCCGTGCCAGTGCAGGGGGCCGTTGAGCAGCTGGACCAGCCCGGCCATGGCGACGAGGAACAGGGCGGCGCCGAACGTCACTCGGGCCGGGGCCTTCGCTGGTCGGACCTCCGGCTCATCCCTTGCGGCCGCGGGCCGCCGCGTCACCTCCGCCCGGTCCCGACCCCGCACCAGCACCCAGCCGACGTAGGCCAGCGCCGGCGGGACGAACCCCCGGGCCCAGCCGAGGGCGTCCGCCGCGCCCCGATTCAGCCCGCGCCCCGCCGGGCCGGCCAGGTCGCTGTAGATGCCCAGGGCGCCCAGGACGGCGAGGACCAGGAACACCACGCCCCACACGTCCTCCGACTGCCGGCCGAGGAGGCGGCGCAGGGCCCCCCGCCACGGGGCCGGCGCCGAGGCCGTAGGACCGGACCCCCGCCGGGTACGGGCCGGCACGGCCCGGCGCGTCCGACGGGTTCCGGCGTCGGATCGGGTGCGCGTGCGGGTGCGGGGTCGGGCGGGGCGGCGGGCGGAAGACGCCCGGGGCGCCGGCCGCCGCTTCGAACGTCGGCGAGTCGCAAGAGCCACAGTAGCCACGAGAGTAACAGCAGCCACTCAGGTCACAAGGGGTCTTGGCCCCGGCAGGGGCGACCGGCGGGGCCGGCGGGCCGGCCAACAGGATGGGCCGGGCGGTTGGCTCACGTGGAGCTCGGCGTGATTGGCGCCAGCAGAGGGCCCGCCATCTGCGGCCGATTCAAACCAGTTTTGTTTATATTTGGCATCTATAGAATGCGAAAGACAACAAAATGTGGTTAGCCGTCGTGGTTGACCCGGCCCGCCGGCGAGGGGATCAGACCTCCATCACCACCGGGACGATCATGGGCCGCCGGCGGGTCCGTTCGGACACGAACTTCCCGAGCGCGCTGCGTGCCCGCCGGCGCAGTGTCTCGAAGTCCACCGATCCGGAGGCCGCGGCCTCCTCCAGGGCCTCTAGCACCGCCTGGCGGGCCTCACCGAGCAGTCCCTCGGCCTCCGGGGCGTATACCCAGCCGCGGGTGATGATCTCCGGCCCAGTGAGCACCTCGCCCGACTTGGCGTCGACGGTGACCACCACCATCACCACGCCCTCTTCGGCCAGTACCCGCCGGTCCCGCAACACCCCCCGCCCCACGTCGCCCACGATGCCGTCGACGTACAGGTAGCCGGCGGGCACCTCGGCCACGAAATCGATGCCGCGGTCGGTGAGCTCGACGACATCGCCGTCCTCGGCGAGCAGGACCCGCTCAGGCGCCACCCCCATGTCCTGGGCCAGCCGGGCGTGGTGGGTCAGGTGGCGGAACTCGCCGTGGACCGGGATGAAGCAGTCGGGCCGGGCCAGCGCCAGCAGGGTCTTGAGCTCCTCCCGCTTGGCGTGGCCGCTCACGTGGACCTGGGCCAAGCCGGAGTGCACCACCTCCGCCCCCAACCGGCACAGGCCGTCGATGACCTTGCCCACGTTGGTCTCGTTGCCCGGGATGGCGTGGGACGAGAGCACCACCAGGTCGCCCTCACCGACGGTGATCCACTTGTTGTCCGCCGCGGCCATGAGCGAGAGCGCCGACATGGGCTCACCCTGCGAGCCGGTGGAGATGACACACACCCGCCGGGGGTCGTAATCGCCGATGCGCTCGATGTCGACCAGGTGCTCGTCGGGGATCCGCAACAAGCCCATGGACCGGGCCAGCGCCACATTCTTGGCCATCGACCGGCCCAGCGTGGCGACGGTGCGCCCCGAGCCGATGGCGGCGTCGGCGATCTGCTGGATGCGGTGGATGTGGCTGGCGAAGCAGGCCACGATCACCCGCTTGTCGGAGTGGCTGGCGAACAGCCGGGCCAAGACCGCCCCGACCGACCGCTCGCTGTCGGTGTGTCCGTCCTCCTCGGCATTCGTCGAGTCCGACAGCAGCAGGCGGATCCCGGGGCCGTCCGCCAGCGCCCCGATCTTGGCCAGGTCGGTGGCGCGCCCGTCGACGGGCGTCAGGTCGATCTTAAAGTCCCCCGAGTGCAGGATGACGCCCTTGGGGGTGTGGAAGGCGGTGGCGAAGCCGTGGGGCACCGAGTGCGTCACGGGGATGAACTCCACGTCGAACGGGCCGATCTGGCGCCGCTCGCCGTCCCGTACGGGGATGAGCTGGGCCCGGCCTAGCAGCCCGGCCT
>DASXZS010000115.1:0-9265 GCA_036501785.1 Acidimicrobiales bacterium
CGCGGACGCAGCCGCTGATCACGTCGCTCGCCTTCACCGGTTCGGTCAGACCGTGATGGTCCAGCCCTATCTGCACAGCCTCGACACTCAGGGAGAGGTTGATCTCATCTTCATCGCCGGGGTGTACAGCCACGCCGTGCACAAGCAGCCCGCCCTGCGACCCGGCGACGGCGTTGTCGACGAGCCCTGGAGGCGGATGGCCTGGAGCGGGGTCACGGCGCCGACGCCCGCCCAACTCGACGTGGCCGAACGCGCCATGCAGATGGTGGCGGACCGCTTCGATGACCGGCCGGCCTACGGTCGGGTGGACTTGGTGGCGGACCAGCGCGACGATCCGGTCGTCCTCGAAGTCGAGCTGATCGACCCGTATCTTTCACTCGATATGGTGCCCTCTGCGGCGGCGCGGCTGGCGGACGCCATCCTGCCCCGGTGAAACGGCCGGAGGCCGGATGACCCGGCATCCGCGCCGCGCCCCGCCCCTCACGCCGAGCTCCCGAAGTCTGTCCGCTCGCCGTCGGATTTAAGTCAGTTGTGTATCAAATGCGATATACAACTGACTTAAATCGATCCGGTGCCCGAAGTGGCGATCACGTTACGGCCGGCCCGAGTGGAACTCGGGAGCAAGTAGCCGCAGGGGTCGAATGGCCGGTCGGCGAGAAGCTCGTCCGAATTCCGCACGCTTGCGGCGTACGGCTCAGGTGGGAGGAGCCGTCAACAGGGCCCGCCAGTCGGGCTCGTCCACGTGGACCGGCTCGGTGTGCTCGACGAAGTGGACCACGGCCTCGACGAACCGTTGGGGCTCTTCGGTGTGAGGAAAATGACCAGATTCCTCGAAGACCAAGAGCTGGCTCGCAGGCATGGCCTGGTGGGCGTCGTGGGCGTGCGCCACGGGAATGATCTGGTCGCGCTCGCCCCACACGATGAGGGTGGGCATCAGCGACGAGAGGTACAGGCGGTCGTGGGCGCTCACTGACTGGCCCCGCATGTCGATCACGGCCCGCAGCGTACGGACGAACGCTTGGCGGGTCTCCGGGTCTGCCAGCGACACGTAGGCGTGCCACTGCTCCTCGAGGCGCGGTGCCCGCACCCCCAATCGGCCCAACCAGCGCCCCAGGGCATTACCGGCGTCACGTACGAAGGAGGGAAAGAGCACGGGCATGACGTACTCGGCCCCGGGGATACTCAGAGCCCGCAGCAGCCACGACACCTCGTCGCCCAGACCACCGCTCGACACCAGTATGAGCCGCTCGCAATAGCGCGGGTGCTGATAGGCCAGCTGCATGGCGACGCCACCCCCGAGCGACTGGCCGACGATGGTGACGTGATCGATCTCCAGAGCGACCAGCAGGTCGCGCAGGGTATTGGCGTAGGCGCCCAGCGAGTAGTCCTGCCGGGGCTTGTCGGACTCCCCGTGACCGGGGAGGTCGGGGGCGATGACCGTGTAGCGCCGCGCCAGGCTGGGCATGACCGCCCCCCAGGTGGCCGAGCTGCCCGCCATGCCGTGCACGAGCAGCAGCACCGGCCGACTGGCCGAGGGATCGTCGCCGCTGATCCGGTACGCCACCCGGTGACCAAGGAGGTGGACGGCGCGTTCCTCGGGTGGGGTCACACCTTCGAAGCTACCCGAGCCCCCGCTGGTGCCACCTCACTCCACAGCTGGCATCCCCACCGCCCGCCAGAACCCCGACGACCTCGCCGGCCAGCCACGTCCCCGGTTGTTTAGGCTGCCTTCATGTCGGTGGACTTGACTCGCAGCCCATGAACGACGAGGACATCGAAGACGTCGACGACCCCGAGACGGCGGCCACGGTCGACGAGCCCGCCGACGACCCGGTCCAGCCTCGAGCCCATTCGCCCTATCGCCGACCGGCGTTCGTGCTGGTGAGGGCGGTTGTCGTCCTGGCGGCCGCGGCGTTCGGCTACCAGGCGCTCATCCCCACCACCCACATCGACCGGACCCGCCTGGCCCACCTGGTGCTCGGCGAACCCGGGGTGACGGGGTACAACGTCAAGCCCTCCCAGGCCGCGGAGCAACCCGCCACTGGGCTACCGCTGACCACGGTGACGGCAGCCGCCAAGCGGTCGCCCAATCAGACCGGGGTGTACTCCATCGAGTGGATCAAGTCGCAGACGGACGCCGCCGGCCTCGTCGCCTTCCTACTGCCGTCGGACGCCCAGGCCGCCGCCACCCTCCCCGAGGTTCGCACCGGCCAGTTGGGGGCCACGTCCTACTCGTCCAACGGCCTGACCCGCCGATCCACGTTCGCCATCGCCGGTGTACCGGGCTCGGAGGGTGCCCTCTACTCGCCAACGGCCAAGAGCGCCGCCCCGGCGCCCAGCCTGGTTATCACCGCCTTCAGCTACGGCCGGACGGTGGCCATGACCGAGCTGCAGAGCGCGGCCCAGACCCAGGCCGACGCCACCACCGCGACGGTCAACGAGTACGCCCACCTACGCCAGATCGAGCCCGGTTTCACCCTGAAAGTCGTCAACTACCCGGTGGTGGCCACCGTGCTGTGGGCCGCAGCCGCCGTGGCCCTGGCAGCCCTGGTGGCGTTCGGGCCCATCGCCTGGAGCCGGTTGGCGACCCGCCGCCGGCGCCGCCTCGAGGAAGAGCTCGCCAACCGGGTCGTCGTCCACGGGCAGGTCATCACCAAACGGCACCGCTAAACAACACGGACCCCCGGCTACGCTGACACCGTGACCGGGCGAGGCCGCCACCCTCGATGACGATCGTTACGCAGGGCGTCCATCACGTGTCGATCAATGTCGACGACGTTGACGCGGCGCGGGCCTTCTATATCGGCAGGCTGGGCCTGGTGGAGCGTCCGGACCGGCCCGACTTCGGCTTCCCCGGGGCTTGGCTGAACGCCGGCAACCAGCAGGTTCATCTCATCGGCGCGCCCGTGCCGCCGGATCGGGGCCAGCACTTCGCCCTGCTCGTCGACAACCTCGATGCCGCCATCGCCTCGCTCCGGGCCGCCGGCGTCCAGGTCAGCGATGCCGTCCCGGTCGGCACCAGCCGCCAGGCGTTCCTCGCCGATCCGGCCGGCAATGGCATCGAACTCCACCAGGTGGCCGCCCCGCCGGGCTGACCCGCCGGGAATCCGCCGGCCGCCGGCCGGCCGCCGGCCGTCCCCGCCAGCCGCCGACCTAGGCCGCCGGCGGCTCCGACCAGTCGATGGTGACGCCGGCGGCCGCATCGGGGTGATCCCGCAGCCAGGCGCGCGCAAACGGACACCAGGGGGCGATCGCCAGCCTGTCCCGGCGGGCCCGGTCGATCGCGGCCCGGACGAGCCGGCCGCCGACCCCCCGTCCTGCGTGCTACGGCATCCCCACAACTACGCCCCCACCGCCGAATACCATAGGGGGGTATAGTGTCGGCATGTACGGCTACGCCTTGGACAAAGACGCCTACCAGAAGCGGCTCCGCCGCATCGAGGGACAAGTGCGGGGCCTGCAGGCCATGGTCGACGAGGACCGCTACTGCATCGACATCATCACCCAGATCTCGGCAGTCAACCGGGCCCTGCAGGAGGTCGCCCTCGGTCTCCTCGATCAACATCTCGGCCACTGCGTGCGGCAGGCCGTCGAGGCCGGCGGGCCAGAGGCCGAAGCCAAGGTGGCGGAAGCCTCCGCCGCCATCGCCCGCCTCGTCCGTTCGTGACCTCGGTGCTGGCCGTGACCTGGGTCCACGACCTGGGGGCCAGCGCCCGGCAGGCCTTCTTCATGTTCTGGGAGACCCTCTGGCCCTTGGTGCTCGGCTTCGGCCTGTCCGGCGCGGTGCAGGCCTTCGTGCCCAAGGAGCAGATGGAGAAGACCATGGGCAACCACCGACCCGCGGCCGTGGCCCGGGCCTCCGGCCTGGGCATGGTGTCCTCCTCCTGCTCGTACGCAGCCACGGCCATGGCCAAGTCGCTGTTCCAAAAAGGCGCCGACTTGGTGACGGCCATGGTCTTCATGTTCGCCTCGACGAACCTGGTCATCGAGCTCGGCGTCGTCCTGGTGGTCTTCTTGGGCTGGCAGTTCGCCGCCGCGGAGTTCGTCGGCGGCCCGATCATGATCACCCTCCTGGCCCTCACCGGCGGGGTGGTCATCCAGCGCGCCAGCGCCGCCGCGGCCCGCCGGAGCCTCAACACCGGGATGGCCGCCCCGGACGGTCACGACCACGAGGCGATGGCCGGGGTGAGCGCCTCCCGCCAGAAAGTGCTCGAGTCCCAACCGTGGCGGGCCAACCTCCGCTCCCGAGCCGCCTGGGCCGACGCCGCCAGCTACACCATGGCCGATCTGACCATGCTGCGGAAGGAGCTGGTGATCGGCTACCTGGTCGCCGGCTTCCTGGCCCAGCTGGTGCCCACCCGCGTGTGGAACGAGGTGTTCCTCCACGGCCACGGCTTCTGGACCACGTTGGAGAACGTGATCGTGGGCCCGCTCGTCGCCATCGTCAGCTTCGTGTGCTCCGTCGGCAACGTGCCCCTCGCCGCCACGCTGTGGAAGGGGGGCATCAGCTTCGGCGGCGTGATCAGCTTCATCTTCGCCGACCTGATCACCCTGCCCCTCTTATTGATCTACCGGAAGTACTACGGCACCCGGCTGGCCCTGCGGTTGCTGGTGTGGTTCTGGGCGGTCATTGCCGCCGCCGGGCTCGTCGTCGAAGGACTGGCCCGCGCCGCCGGACTGGTACCCACCCACCGCTCGGCGCAGATCGTCGCCGACCGCTTCCAGTGGAACTACACCACCATGCTCAACGTGCTGTTCCTGGCCGTGTTCGCGGTCCTGTACTGGCTGCACCGCAACCAGGCCCGCTTCGGGGGCGGCCAGGGCTACGCCATAGATCCCGTGTGCGGCATGCAGGTCCGCACGGCGGACGCCCCCGCCCGCATCACCCACCACGGCCACCAGCACTTCTTCTGCTCGGACCACTGCCGGGACCGGTTCCTCACTTCCATGACGGCACCGAGCGATATCTGAGTACCGTCGGCACCATGGGACTGGTGCTGCACACCCAGGTGGACACGCCGCTGGCGGACGTGTTCGCCTGGCACACCCGTCCCGGGGCCATGACCCGGCTCACCCCGCCCTGGCTCCCGGTACACGTGCGGCAGGAAGCCGCTTCCCTCCGCGACGGCCAAGCCGTGCTCGGGCTGCCGGGCGGGCTGACCTGGGTGGCCGCCCACGAACCCGACAGCTATGACCCCCCACACCGCTTCGTCGACCGCGTGGTGTCACAACCGTTCCGGACCGTATTGCGCTGGCGCCACAGCCACGAGTTCCAGGAGGTCGGCGAGGCGGCGACCCTGGTCTCGGACGTCGTCGACTCCACCGTCCCGGCCAGGCGGCTGCGGCCCATGTTCGCCTACCGGCACCGCCAACTGGCAGACGACCTGGCCGCCCACGAGTGGGGCCGGTCCTACCAGACCCAGCCCCTCACCGTCGCCATGACCGGCGCGGCTGGCCTGGTCGGCACCGCCCTGACCGCCTACTTGACGACAGGTGGCCACCGGGTCATCCGCCTGGTCCGCCGCCCGGCCGAGCAACCCGACGAGCGCTACTGGCACCCGGAAGACCCCGATCCTGGATTGCTCGACGGCGTGGACGCCGTGGTCCACCTGGCCGGCGCGTCCATCGCCGGCCGGTTCACCCGGACCCACAAGTACGCCGTCCGGGGCAGCCGGGTCGGTCCCACGAGCGCCCTGGCCCGGGTCGCCGCCGCCGGGCGCGGTCCGAGCCGCTTCGTCACCGCCTCCGCCATCGGTTTCTACGGGCCAGACCGCGGCGACGAAGTTCTCACGGAGGCCAGCAGCCAGGGCGGCGGATTCCTCGCCGAATTAGTCGCCGAGTGGGAGGCGGCCACCGCCCCCGCGGCCGCAGCCGGCCTGCGGGTGGTGCAGGTTCGCACCGGCCTGGTTCAATCCCCCCGGGGCGGGACCCTGCGGCTCTTCCGGCCGCTGTATACAGCCGGGCTGGGGGGCCGGCTCGGCGACGGCCAGCAGTGGATGGCGTGGATCGGCATCGACGATCTGCTGGACATCTACTACCGAGCGGTCCTGGACCCCGGCCTCTCCGGACCCGTCAACGCCGTCGCCCCCCACCCGGTCCGCAACCAGGAGTACAACGCCACCCTGGCCCGGGTCCTGCACCGCCCGGCTCGCCTGCCGGTCCCCGCCCTCGGGCCCCGCCTCCTCCTCGGCGCCGAGGGGGCTCGGGAGCTGGCCGCGGCCAGCCAGCGGGTGCACCCCGAGCGGCTGCTCACCGCCGGTCATCGCTTCCGCCACGCCGAGCTGGAGCCGGCCCTCCGGCACGTGCTCGGAAGGACGATGGTTACCTGATCGGCGCCGTCAGATCTTCGCCGCTCGCGTGTCCCGGCTGACGGTGTCGGCATCGGAGAGGAACACCCAGGTCGTGTCCCGGCGGCTGATCAACCACTCGCCGCCGCGGCGTTCGTACGCGTCGACGTACTCGACCACCATCGTGGGCAGCTCGATCCGGCTCGGAATCTCGGCCGAGCCGACGGTGTCATAAACGACGGTCTGCGACCACCCACGGGCGTGGTCATCGTCGATGACCTCAGCCCACGAGGCGCCGTTGACGTGGCGGAGGACGCGATCTCGTGGCTGGCTCTCCATGTAGGCGCGGATCTCGGCGTGACCGTGCATCGGCATGCTCTCCGGCCGCTGCCACACCGCGTCTGGGGCCCAGACCGAGATGTAGGCATCGAGGTCCCACCTGTTGACGGCCATGGCATACCGGGTCACCAGGTCGAGACATTCCTGCTTGATGCTCAGCTCCGTCAGTCGGTCCATGACGCCATCTTCCCATGAATGGCCTCGAGCGCCTGCTGGACCCGGCGCCGTCGCGTGTCTTCCTCTCCGAGATCGCCGAGCCGGCTACCGGAGCTGGCCCAGGTGCACCACGTACCACTCGCCCCGCCACGAGATCATGGAGCTGATCTCGAACGAGCCGGCCTGCCCGCCGGCGACGTAGGCGACGCGGGTGCCGTACACCCGCCAGTAGCTGCCCTTGTTGTATTCGACGCCGGGCAGGATCCACTGGGCCGCGTCGGGCACCGTCACGCCGGCGAAGGTGGCGCCCACCGGCAACGAGGCGTGCAGGGTGTGGACATCCTGGTCGAAGTTGGCGATCAGGCGGGTCTGGTAGTCGTGGTCCGGATCGGAGATGGCCTTCACCTGGCGGTAGGCGCCGATCGGGAAGAAGAAGGGCAGGGCCTCGACCGGGTTGCCGTCCACCACCGCCCGCCACAGGTCCTGCACGCGGGCCTGGAAGGCCGGGTCCGCCGCGGTAGGCAGCTGCGTGGTCTGCGGTAGCACGCCGGGGTCGACGGTCGTTGGCGGCGCCGCGGGCGCGGTGGTGGGGCTGGTGGTCGCCGGCACCGTCGGTCGGGTGGTGGGGAGCACGGTGGTGGGGAGCACGGTGGTAGGGCCCACGGTGGTGGCCGCGGCCGTCCTGGTTACACTCTTGGGGGCCTTGGATCCGGGCAGGGCCAGGGCGATCACCACGCCGGCGGCAGCCACCCCGCCCAGGGCGGCGAGGCGGCGCACCCGCACCTGGCGATCCCGAGGCACGAGCCATTATCGCCGCTCTGGCCAAAGCCGGGCTCATCGTGGGTGACAAGCGGGGCCGCTGGACCTGGTGGCGGGTGGTACCCGAGCGCTTGGCGTCCCTGCGCCGGGCCCTGGGCGACGGCTAGAGCCGCCGGGCGCCGGGTCCCTCCCCGCCGAGGACGTCGCCAGGGTTGGTCAGACGGCAGCGATCGATCGAAAGACACCCGCACCCGATGCAACCAGTGAGGTCGTCGCGCAACCGCTGCAGGTGGGCGATGCGGTCGTCCAGATCCTCCCGCCAGGTGGCCGACAACCGAGCCCAGTCGGCCCTATTTGGTGTCCGGGTTCCGCCCAGCTCGGCCAGGGCCTCGCCGATCTGGCGCAACGGGATGCCGACCCGCTGGGACGCCCGGATGAAGGCCACCCGCCGCAGGACGTCCCGCCGGTAGCGGCGCTGGTTGCCGGGCGTTCGCCGGCTGCTGATCAGGCCCTCGGCCTCGTAGAAATGCAGCGCCGAGACCGCCACCCCGCTGCGCTCCGACAGCTGCCCGACCGTCAGCTCCTGGGCGTTCCACGGAATTTTCACCATAGCTCTTGACCTCAACTTTACTCGAGGTTCTACGTTGTGGCCATGGCCCGTACCTCACGTCCCGACCCGACTCGACTGACCGAACCCGAGCTGCGCTACCTCGCCACCCAACGGCTCGGCCGGTTGGCGACCATCGCCCCCGACGGCACCCTGCAAAACAACCCGGTCGGCTTCCACTACAACCCCGACCTCGGCACCATCGACATCTTCGGCTTTCGGATGGGGGCGACGAGAAAGTTCCGCAACGTGTGGGCGAACCCCCACGTGGCCTTCGTCGTCGACGACATCGCATCCGTGGACCCGTGGGTCGTCCGCGGCATCGAGATCCGCGGCACGGCGCAGGCCCTCTCCGATCAGCACGGCCTGCGGCCCGGCCTGAGCAACGAGATCATCCGCATCCACCCGGGCCGCATCATCGCCTGGAACGTGGAGGCGGCCGTACCTGCCGGGGAGGCGGTCCGCGCCAGCTGACGCCGCTTACCGGCGGTAGTAGTGCTGGCGGCGGCTCTGCCAGGGCTCGATGACCAAGTCGCCGGGGCGCTCGGCCCGACCGAGCAACCAGGCCAGCAATCGCCGGCGGGCCTGGTGATCGGAGAGCCGGTCCGGTAACGCAGCCAGGGCTCGGGGCAACTCGGCGGTCACGTAGTTGTCCGGCCAGTCGGAGATCTCGTAACCGACGCCCATGTCGACGTGATGCACCTCCACCTCCCGCCAACGGTGGAATGGCAGATCCCGAGCCGGCCAGACCGTCCCTGACGTCAGGCCGTGGCCCGTCCACGCCGCCGGGGTGGCGACCATCCACACCGCCTCTAGCTGATCGGCCGAATGGGTGACGTCCTCGACCAGCGCCGCCACCGGGCGGCCGGCGCCGGCCTCGATGTCGGCCCGGCGTTGCTCGACGCCGCCGGCGTACTGTTCGCGGTGCTCGCCCCGTATGGCCCCTTCCAGCACCCGCACGTGCGAGTCGGCGTTGCGGGCCAGGTGGGTCAGCACGTGCCCGACGGTCCAATCCGGCAGTCGGCTCGGCGCCCGCACCGCAGCCTCGTCCAGCTTGCTCAGGCTGACCCGCAGCCGGTGGTGGGCCGCCGTGGCACCGGCGACGTCGGCTCGCACG
>DASXZS010000116.1:0-2016 GCA_036501785.1 Acidimicrobiales bacterium
TGGACTGCCCGCCGCAGCTGGCCGGGGCGGGTTCGGCCCGGGCCGGGTGACCGGGGTCGAAGGGCTCGACGATGCTGACGAAGGCCGCGGTCGCCGCCGAGGCGCTGCCGACGGCGGCCGGGATGGACGAGGCGGCGGTGCCGGGCGAGCTCGCCGACCCGGAGGACCCGCAGCCCGCCAGCGGAACGCCCAGAACGACCAGCGCCACCGCCGGTACCAACAGCGCCTTGCGCCGCACGTGTCTCATCGTTTCCCCCAGGCCCATGGATGCTCCGCCTTCCCACCACCGCATTATTCGGAGCGATCGTAGCGGGGCCTGATACAACGCGGGTGGGCTTCACCGGTGCGCAACCATGATCGTGGGCAGTTTCGGTCGCTATAGGGCCTTGTGCCAACTCTGTATTGGGGGCGGGTGTGCCGGTCTGGCCGGGTTGTCGAGGGCCGGACTGGGTGGCCGTTACGCGGGGGTCGGCGAGCAGGGCGGTGATGGTGGCGGGGGTGGTCTCGGTGAGGACGGCCCAGATGGTGGCCTGGTCTTGTTCGGGCCGGTAGAGGATCTGGATGTCCAGGGCACCGATGAGGGCTTCGACCAGGTCGGCAGGGGCGGCGTGGAGCTGGCTGGCCAGGTAGGGCAGTTCGTCGAGCAGGGCAGGATCCTGGTCCGGGGTGGCGGCGGCGGCCAGGTCATCAAGCTGGGCCTGGGTGCGGGTGTGCTCGTCGTGCAGGTCGGCGTGCCGGGCCTGGATGCGCTGCCGGTATTGCTGGGTGGCGGGCTGGTGTCAGCGCCGAGGCGTTCCAGCTCGGTGAGCAGCCCGGCCTGGGGGGTGGCGATGCGGGCCAACTCGGCGGTCAGCCGGTCATGCTGGCGCTGGCGGGCGGCGGCCTGCTCGGCGCTGGCGGCGGGGATGAGGTCGGCGAGCATGGCGGCGCGGTCGTGGCCGAACACCCACTGGTCCAGGAACCGGGTGATGGCGGCCATGATCGTCTTGTGTCGGATGGACACTGAGGTGGCGGGGTGGTCCGGGTGGGCGGCGGCGTGGCGGGGGTTGGACGGGTTGTAGGGGCAGTGGTAGTAGGTGTAGACGGTGCCGGGGCTGGTCTTGGACGATGAGGGGCGGCGGGTGCCGTACATGCGGCGCTGGCAGGCCTGGTGCCGGATCCGGGACCGCAGGGCGTAGCGGGTTCCGGGCTGGGTGGTGGGCTTCTCGGCGTCGCGGATGTTGCCGCGCTCGGCCCCCGTCGTCTGCGCCTTGTCCCAGGTGGCGTGGTCGGTGAGGGCTCGTGGGTGGGCTCGGCCGACCAGATCCACTGATCGGGCGGGACCGGCCGGGACTTCTTGGTGCCGGGGGCCTTGCGGGTCCGGCCGTAGACCATGTGCCCGGTGTACTTGGGGTTGCGCAACATGGCGGCCACGCTGGTCTCGGTCCAGCCGGGGCCGTCCCCGGGCGGCGGGTAGGCGGCCAGGTCCCCGTTCAACCGCCACGCGATGGTCGGCACCGACAGCCGGAAGGTGACCCGCCAGGTAAAGATCTGGGCTGCCGGGCGTCCCGCCCGGCTAGCTCGGCGTCGATGGCGGCCAGGTGCGCGAGGATCGGCACCCGGGCCGGGGAGTCCGGCCTGGCCAGGGCCAGGCTGGCGGCCAGCTCGCGCCTGGTGCGCTCTAGTTTGCCCGGTGTCAGCCCGGTGACATCGGGCATGCGGCCGGGGCCGGGCATGGGGATCTGTGGCAGGTCCAGTCTGGCCCAGACGATGCGGTCTCCGTCGCTGGTGGTATCGGTGCCCCAGTTGTCCGGCCCGGCCAGCGCGCCGATGAGGTCCAGCCCGTGGGGGCGGTCGTCGGGCTGCGCGGGCTGCCAGGGTCCGCCGAGGTCTTCGACCTCGATCCACACGTAGTCGGGGTGGGTCTCGCAGCGGACGGTGAAGAACTCGCCCGCGCTGGCGGAGTGCGTCACGGCGTTGGCGGCCAGTTCGCTGGCGATCAGGACCGCGTCGTCGGCGGCCGGGCAGCCTGCCAGG
>DASXZS010000117.1:0-8990 GCA_036501785.1 Acidimicrobiales bacterium
CGGCGGGTTCGGTTGGGGCGAGAAATTCGTCGCCGAGTGGAAGCGGTTCGAGGTGAGGGTCTGGCCGACGTCGGGGACGCCGGGCGCCCCGTTGGGGATTCCTGAATCCTGCAACGAGAAGGACCCGACAAAGGACAGGATCTGGCTGGCCATCGACTGCGCTTCGCTCTGGTCGGTGGCCTGGTCGAACTGGTCGTCCGCGGAGTTGACCACCACCTTGCGGCCGCACAGGCCGCCCATGGAGTTGGCCCAGTCCGCGAAGGCCTGCGTGCCGTAGCGGGCCCCGGCGAACAGTCCGGGAACGGGTCCATTGATGGTGACGATGTTGCCGAGGGTGATGGTGGTCGCCGTGACCCCCGGCCCCGACCCGGGTGTGCCGGACGGACAGATCTTTCCGCCCGGGCCCGCCAGCGGGTCGTTGACGGCCACCGCGCCGCCGCTGCCACCGCCAGCACCACCCCCGCGACCAGAACCGGTGGTCCCGCCCGAGCGGGTCGTGCCGCCGGCGATGATGCCGCCTGACGTCCGGCCCGTCACTGTTCCCGCGGATGCGCCTCGACTGCCGGAGGTGGCGACGGTGCCCGAACTGCCGGTTCCGCCCAGGCCGGGCCCGGTTCCGGACCCCGGGCCCGTGCCGAGGCCGGTGCTGTCGCCGGAACTGTTGAGGGCCGCCAACTGGGCCCGCGTAAGCCGGGCGCCGCACCCGGCGCCGGCGATCGTGACCAGCGTCGCGACCGCGACCAGGCGGCGGGTCTGGGGACGGATGCGTCCTAGGTTCATGTCAGCACTCCCGCGGCGTCGCAGAGTCGGCAGTACCCGTAGCCCACCGTGCCGGGGGCGACGGGGCGGCTTCCGGGGCGGCGGGCCACCACCACGCAGTCCGGTCGATGGAGGAGGTTGCCTCGCGGCGTCGCCACCAGCACGGGGATCTCGCCAGTCGGGTCCTCGGCTGCGGGGCTGCCGGGCGGGGTGCGGCGGGGTCTGGCGCCGCCTCCGTTTCCGTTGCCGTCGGTACCGCCGCCGGACCCGGCGCCGCTGGACCCGGCGCGGCGGCCCGCAGCTGCGCCGGCGAGGGTGTCCTGCAGGCGCCGGAAGGCCTGCAGGGCCAGGGCGTTCTCGCGGCGAGATTCCTGCAGCTGCCGGGTCAGCCAGTACCCGAAGTACATGAAGCCGCCGAGGATGGTGAGGGTGGCGCCCAGCACCCCGCCCGAGATGAGGTAGTCGATCTGCTCGTAGACCTTGGGCGTGTGGGCCGCCCCGTACCAGGCCAGGATGATCAACACCACACCCAGCGGGGTCAGGATGCTCGCCGTCGCCAGCAGGATCCGGTCGATGGGGAGGCTCGGGCGACGGACCCGGATACCGGCTGCGCCATCCATGAGGGCCCGGTGCCGGGCGGGAATGGCGTCGGGCGTTGACGCCCGGTCGCTGTCCACGGGGCGAGCGCGGGAGGGAGCGGTCATGGGATCTCCTCACCGAGCGGGCAGACGGGGCCGCGGTCTTCTTCGAGGAGCAGCCGGGCCAACCGCCACAGGCCATAGGCCGTCGCCGCCGCAGCCAAAAGGGCCAGGACGACTTCGGCGGCCCGGATCGGGCTCGACAAGGCGATCGGCGTGGCCAGCAAATGCTGGGGCGTTCCGCCCGACGCCGACGTCGCCGTAGCCGGGCTCGTCACCGGGGCCAGCGCCGGGGAGGCGACCGGGGCCGACGAACCCGGTGTAAATGAGCCGGGCGACCCCGGGATGACGACCGCGGCGGTCGTGCTGTTGGGGCCGCTGCCACTGCCGCTGCCACTCGCGACGGTGCCCAGCGTGGTGGCCGGGGGTGGGGTGAACGCCGAGCTGAACGGCGGCGAGGCGTTGGCGCTGGCAGTCGCTCGGCCCATGGTGATGGTGAGGGACGCTCCCTGGAGCACGCCCGGCAACGTCGTCACGGTGTCGAGGGAGGAGGGAATCCCGGGGATCGACGCCAGCAGCTGGTCGGCGAGGCTCACCACGGCGGCCGTGGCCGCGGCGTTGGGGACGACCTTGAGCTGCAGCCCGCCCGAGGTGATCGACTCGGCCGCCCCGTTGTGGGTCTCGGTCGATGGCAGGGCGGTGACGGTGATGCCGAGCGCCGAGACCGCGTGGTTGAGCAGGCTCTGCGTCAACGGGCCGACGAGCGGGCCCAGGGCGCTGGTCAGCGTGGTAGGCAGCACCAGCCCGTCGGAGCCGATGCTGGCGGCCTGGCCGAGCACGGTGACCTCGCCGAGATGGGTGACGGCTTGGCCAGACGAGCTGTTGCCGTCGCTGGTGGCCGTGGCGGTGCTGCTGATGCCGCCGATCTGGATGAGCCCGCCGAGCAGCGATACTCCGGACAGCTCGGTGCTGGACGTGGCCGTGGCCTGGCTGGAGGCGGTCGAGGAGCTGGTGCCTTTGACCGCCCCGAATCCCACCAGGCCGGCCACCTGCTCGTCCGCCAGGGCGGCCGTGGCCGAGGTGCCGTTGCTGTCGGCGTGCGCGGTCATCTCCATGGCGCCGCCAGGTGCGTTGGCCGGATAGGTGGCGTTGGCCGGACCGGCCGGGTACTGGGCGCTGGCGCGCACCGGATCGTTGGTCTGGGCCAGCAGAGGTTGGAGCTGGGAGGGGATCGGCAGCTCGCCCGACAACGAACCCAGGTTGCCGCCTGCCGAGCCGGGCCAGAAGACGGACGCCAAGGTGGACCCGAACGGCCCCGAGGCGAAGTCCGATTCCGCCTCTGGCAGGTCGGCTTCGGTGAACGGGTGGGCGCCGGCGAGGCCGGTGGCGTTGTCGATGACGATGTCGATGCCGTTGGCGTCGGCCGTCACCGCCCAGCCGCCGAGGGTGGAGTCGCCCCGGGCCGGGACCGGCAGGGCCAGCACCGCCACCGCGGCCACCCCGGCGAAGACCAGCACCCAGACCGACCACAGCAGCCGCGACCGCCTCGACCGGCGCCTTCTCACGCGCCGCTACCCAGGTAGGCGTCGGCGACGGCGTCGTCAAGGTCGTTCGGTTGTCCCACCGCGATGATCTCGCCGTGGACCATCAGGGCCGCGAACTCGGCGATGGCCAGGGCGGTGCGGGCGAACTGCTCGACCATCAGCACGGCCATGCCATCGGCCGACAGCTGCCCGAGAACGTCGTACAGCTCGGCCACGACGAGGGGCGCCAGGCCCATCGACAGCTCGTCTACGAGCAGCAGGGCGGGATCGGTCACTACCGCCCGGGCGATCGCCAGCATCTGCTGCTGGCCGCCCGAGAGGGTTCCGGCCGTCTGCCGGCGCCGCTGGCCGAGGATCGGGAAGCGAGCGTAGGCCACATTCTGCGCCCGATCGAAGGTCAGTCCCGGGCGGCTCTGGGTCATCAGCCAGAGGTTCTCGGCCACGGTGAGGTTGGGAAAGATCCCGCGTCCTTCGGGCACCGAGCACACGCCGGCGCGCGCCACCGCGTCGGCGCTAGCCCCGTTGACGTGCCGGCCGCCGATATGCACGCAGCCCTGGGTGGCGGGGTGGCGGCCGTCGATGACCTTCAAGGCCGTGGTCTTGCCCGCCCCGTTGGGTCCGAGGACGGCGACGATGGTGGCCGCCGGCACCCGTAGGTCGATGCCGTGCAGCACCTCGATTCGCCCGTAACCCGCCCGGAGGCCGATCAGCTCTACCGCGGGCGGAATCACGGCCGCCCCGCCAGCTCGTCGCTGGTGAGCTCCTGGGTGCGGGCCTCGTCGTTGTCGGCTCCCAAATAGGCCGCCTGCACCTGCGGGTTGGCGCGCACCTCGTCGGGCGGGCCCTCGGCGATCTTGACCCCGAAGTCCAACACGTTGACCCGGTGGCACACCCCCATCACCAGTTCCATGTCGTGCTCGACCATCAAGATGCCGAGGCCGTCTTCGGCCAGCTCACCGAGCAGGCGGCCGAAGGCCTCGCACTCGCGCGAATCCAGACCGGACCCGGGTTCGTCGAGGAGCAGGAACTGGGGAGCGGTGGCGAGGGCCCGGGCCAACTCGGTGAGGCGGGCGACACCTGTGGACAGGGTGTCAGCCCGCTGGTGGGCAACCGAGCCGATCCCGGTGCGCTCGAGCAGCTCCTGCACGGTGGCTTCCACATCGACGCGGCCCCGGGTGCGCCGGCGCCGCAGCTCGACCGCGACCCGGACGTTGTCCGCCACGGTCAGGGAGCCGAACACCTCGAGGCGCTGGAAGGTGCGGGCCAGGCCCCGCCGGGCCCGGCGGTAGACGGACAGCGACGTGATGTCCTTGCCTTCGAGGAGGACCCGGCCGCGTGTCGGCGCCTGCAGGCCGGTGATGACATTGAACAGCGTTGTCTTGCCGGCCCCGTTGGGACCGATGAGCCCGGTGATCTGACTGCGCTCGGCGATGAGGTCGACCCGATCGAGGGCCTGGATGCCGCCGAAGCGGACCGAAACCTCAGACGTCTGCAGCAACGCGCCCCACCCCCTCCGCCACCACCCCTTCTGCCGGGGCGGCCGCCAGGATCCACTCCTCGGCCGGCCGCCTCCGGGGGTGGCCGAAGCGGATGCGGCCCCGATGCCAGCCGTCGGAGAGTTGCCCGATTGTTCCGTTGGGATTGCGACCTAGGCTGATGGCCCCGAGCCCGGTCCCCACGTAGGCCACCTGTGACCACCGCGCCGGGAGGTGGGGGGCCACCTGCGGGAAGGCCACGCTGAGCGACAGACCGCCGAGCAACGCCCCGCTGGTCGTGCCGATGCCCCAGATGTAGACGATCAGCACGATCGCCAGCCCTAGCTGGTATTCGAAGTTGAGGCTGGTGACGGTGTGCTCCACCCCTCCCCACAGGGCCCCGCCGATGCCGGCAATGGCGGACGCCCCGGCAAAAAGACTGAGCCGGATGAGGGTCAAGTTCGCTCCCAGGGTGGCGCTCGCCGCCGAGGAGTCTCGAGTGGCGATCAGCAGGCGGCCCAGGCTGCCCCGCCGCACGGCCAGGATCCCCACGGCCACCATAGTAAAGACTATGCACTCGAAGATCAGGTTGGCCCGGTTCCCGTTGAGGGACACCAAGGGGAGGTGGACGCGGGGCACCGGCAGGTCGCTACTCCCCATCACGCTGGTCTGGCTGAAGAACAGGAAGAACATCAACTCCGCGAACGCCAGGGTCGACAGGGCCAGGTACAGACCGCGCAGCCGCAGGGCGGGCAGTGCCACGACGGCGCCCAAGGCGCCGGTGATCAGGCCCACACCGACGAGGCCGAGGACGCCGCCGCCAGGCGCGATCTCCCCGAAGACCCAGGCGCCGAAGCCCATGAAGGCGTACTGGGCGAGGGACAGTTGGCCGCCATAGCCGGTGAGCAGCACGATCGACAGACCCACGATGGCGACCGGTATGGCCTCGCTCACCTGCACCAGGAGCGTGCTGTGCAGCAACGGCACGATCACCGCGGCCGCCACCAGGAACGCTCCGCCCGAGACCAGGCTGCGGGGGAGGGAGGGGACCGGGAGGCTCCGGGTGACGGTGGCGGCCCCGGCCCGCAACCGGGCCGGCTTCAGGATGAGCAGCACCGCGAACAGGAAGAGGGTGGGCAGGACCGGGATGAGCGACGACAGGGCGCCAGTCAGGGTGACGTAGCCGGTCACGTACTGAGTGAGCAGGCCGATGGCCATGGCGCCGGCGAAGGTGAGCGGCAGGCTGCGCAGGCGGCCCAACAGCGCCGCCGAAAAGGCGTTGACGACCAGAAAGGTCAGCTGCAGCACCTGCAGCCCGCCAGGCGAGCCGGCCTGAAGGATCCCGCCGAGACCGCCGAGGGCGGCGCCAATGGCCCACGACAGGGCGTTGAGCCGGTAGGGGCGCCCACCGTTGAGGGCCATCAGGGGCCGGTCGTCCACCACCCCGCGCATGGCGACGCCGATACGCGTCCGGAAGAACAGGAGCCGGAGGGCGAGGGCCACCACGGCGGCGAGGCCGATGGTGATGAGCTGCTGGTAACTGATCCGGGTGCCGGCCACGGTGACGAACTTGCCCGGCCCGAAGAACGGTTGCACCACCCGCGTCTTGTCGGTGGTCCAGATGGTGTAGGCCACACCGATCGACATGATGAGCAGGCCCAAGGTGACGACGAGCGTCGTCCCGGTGTCGCCGGGATCGAGGGCCCGTATGAGCATCCGCTCGATGATGACCCCGTAGAGGGGAGCGGCCACCAGTAGCACCATGGCCAGCGCAGCCGGGGCGGACCAATGGTCGGCGACCCGCAGCTGCCAGTACAGGAAAGCCATGAGCATGCCGGTGGCGCCGTGGGCGAAGTTGAAGACCCCGGACGTGGTGAAGGTGACGACCAGGCCGCTGGCGGAGATGGCGTAGATGGCTCCGACCGCGATCCCCGCAATGGTGTAGCCAATGAATGCGTCCATGCGTCAGTCCTCGCGCCGCCGGGACAAGGTCTCCCGCACCGCAAGGAACCGCTCTGTCGCCATGCACTCCCCCGGCACCACCGATCGGCGCGCCCACGTGAGTAGTCGGTCAGATCAACCCAGTACGACTAGTTTCGCCGCCTGGGGAGGCAGTCCTCTCTTCGAGGTCCCATTGACTGGTACAGCCCGGACTGGTACCGGCCGGCCGACCCTTTAGACCCAGAGCACCTCGGCCGGTCCGGTGTCACTCGGCTGGTCGCAGGTCGGGCACCACCAGCGGGCCACCATGGGACTGCCGCAGGCGGCATGGGCGGGGGTGTCGACCTCGCCGCCGCCATGATCGGCGCTCCATTGGGCGAGGAGGCGCACCGCCCCGCTGAGGGCCCGGCCCGCCTCGGTCAACTCGTAGGCGAAGCGCCGGGGCCGGGTCGAATACGGGACGGCGATCAGCACCCGGTCCGCCTCCAGGCGGCGCAAGCGCTGCGCCAGCACGTTGGTGGCGATCCCCGGCACCGCCTCCTCCAGGTCGCCGAACCGCCGCGCTCCGTCGCTGAGGGCGTCCACCACCTGGAGCGACCACCGGTCGCCGACGCGGGCGAGCGCTCCGGAAAGGGCGGTGGTGGGGGTGGTGGTCATTTTTTTCCTTCCCTCTTGGCCAAATCAGGACTAACTTGCAAGTTACAAGTTACTCGTTCGCCCAGCAAGGAGTGCGACATGTCTCTACTCGATGAGCTCACCGGGGTCACCGGCCGGGTCTTGGCCGCGTCCGGCGGCGCGGTGGTTCGCATCGGCCGGGCCGAGGGCCGCGGCGCCGGCATAGTGGTGGGCGCCGGGACGGTCCTCACCAGCGCCCACAACCTGCGGGGCGAGGAGACCACCGTCACCTTCGCCGACGGGCGGTCGGTCACCGGGACGGTAAAGGGCGTGGACGCCGACGGGGACCTGGCCGTGCTGGCCGCCGACACCGGCGCCGCCACCCCGGTCGCCTGGGCCGACGCCGACGCCGACACCACGCCGGCCGGCGCCGTGGTGTTCGCCCTGGCCCTGCCCGTGGGCGGCGGGGTCCGGATCACCAACGGGGCGGTTTCGTCGGCGGGCCGCAGCTTTCGCGGGCCTCGGGGCCGGCTGATCACGGACGGCATCGAGCACACCGCCCCCCTGGGCCGGGGGTCCTCCGGCGGTCCGCTCCTCGACACCGAGGGGCGGCTGATCGGCGTCAACACCCACCGGCCCGGCGACGGTCTCTATCTGGCCCTGTCCGCCACTGCCGCGCTGCGATCCCGGGTGGATGCCCTGGCGCGGGGCGAGACGCCGACCCGCCGGCGTCTGGGCGTGGCCTTGGCCCCGCCGCACGTGGCCCGGCGCCTGCGCGCCGCGGTGGGCCTCGAACCTCGCGACGGGGTGCTCGTGCGCGACGTGGCCGAGGACAGCCCCGCCGCCGGGGCCGGGCTGCAGCGCGGCGACCTGGTGGTGGCCGCCGGCGGCCGGCCGGTCGGCTCCATCGACCACCTGCTGTCGGCCGTGGATGGGGTGGGGGAGGACGGGACGCTGTCGTTGACGGTCTGGCGCGGCGCCGGCGAGCTCGAGGTGACCGTGCGGTTCGCCGCGGCTCAGTAGGCCAGGAGCGGACCGAGCAACCGGCGCAACGCCCGCCGGGCACCCTCGGTGTCGTCGAGATCGATGGTCGAGTCCGGCATGAGGACAAAGGACAAGCCCAGGCGCACTAAGGCCTCCGCGACCAGTTCGGCGTCGGCGCGGGCCGGGCCGGAGAGCGGGACGCCGTTCACGATCTGGTAGCGCTCGACCAGGGCGGCGCGCCCCAACGCCATCACTCGGCGAGGGTCCGCCATCAGCAAGGCGGTCGCCGGCGCCCCCCGCAGCAGCTGACAGCCCACCAGAAATCCCTCCACCACCTTGTCCTCGACGGACTCCACGTCGTTGACGGCCGCCGCAATCGCTGCGAAGTAGCGGCGAGCGTCGCGCAACAGGGTGGCGTGCACCAGGTCGTCGCGGCTGGCGAAGCGGCGGTACACCGTGGCCCGGCCCAGGCCAGCCCGACTGGCCACGTCGTCCATCGTCCAACGGTGCAGCCCGTAGGTGGCCAGGAGGCTGCTGGTGGCGTCCAGCATGGCGGTGTCCACCTCGTCGTCGCCCGGCTCCGGAGATTCGAGGCCGGCCAAGAGGGCGTCCATCCGGACAGTCGGGGTGCGGCGGGGCACTCAGGACGCCGCTTCGCTTGCGGCCCGCCGGCCCGCGACCGCTGTGGGGCCGTAGCGCAGGCCGGGGAGCACCCACCGCCATCCCTCCCTGACTGCCATCTGCAGCACCCGGTATTCGGCCTCCTCATCCAGCCGCCACGGAATCCCGAACCGCTTGCGGACCCCGGCCGGCAGCCCGCCGATGGCGGTGAGGCGCAGCACGGGACTGACGACCAGCAGCTGCAGTGGTTTCGTCCAGGTAGGCAGGAACGGAAGCTCATAGCGGCGGGCGTGCAGGGCGAGGTCGATGGCTCGTTCGGCCGCCGGCGTCATCTCCAGTACCTCCTGGCAGTGGCGCTGCCACTCCAACCGGAAGGCTGCGTAGTCGGCGGGGACGGGCCGCATGGTGACCCC
>DASXZS010000118.1:0-5560 GCA_036501785.1 Acidimicrobiales bacterium
CCCGAGATCGGCGGCGGCCTCCCGCTGTTCCACCCCAAGGGGGCGCTCATACGCCAGATCATGGAGGACTACTCGCGCGCCGAGCACCTCGCCGGCGGCTACCAGCTGGTCTGGACGCCACACCTGGCCAAGTCGACGCTGTACGAGACCTCGGGCCACCTGGAGTGGTACAAGGACGGCATGTACCCCCCCATGGAGATGGAGGGCGCCACCTATTACCCCAAACCCATGAACTGCCCCATGCACATCCTGATCTACCAGGCCCGCCAGCACTCCTACCGGGAGCTGCCGATCCGCCTGTTCGAGTTCGGGACGGTCTATCGCTTCGAGCGGTCCGGGGTCCTCAACGGACTGCTCCGAGTGCGGGGGATCACCCAGGACGACTCCCACATCTTCTGCACGCCCGAGCAGCTCGGACCGGAGCTGTCCGACCTGCTGGCCTTCGTGCTGCGCATCCTGCGAGCCTTCGGTCTCAACGAGTTCGAGGCCGAGCTGGCGACGCGGCCCGACAAGTTCGTCGGCGACCCCGCGGAGTGGGACGTCGCCACCGAGGCCCTACGCCAGGCCCTCGAAGCCGCCGAGATCCCCTACGTGGTGGCAGACGGGGAGGGGGCGTTCTACGCCCCCAAGATCGACGTGCACGTCCGGGACGCCATCGGGCGCCGCTGGCAGGTCTCCACCCTCCAGGTCGACTTCCAGGAGCCTCACCGGTTCGGCATGGAGTACGTGGGCGCGGACAACATCCGCCACCGGCCGCAGATGATCCACCGGGCCCTGTTCGGTTCCATCGAGCGGTTTTTCGCCATCCTGGTCGAGCACTACGCCGGCGCCTTCCCGGCCTGGCTGGCACCGGTCCAGGCGCGCATCCTGCCCGTACGCGACGACCACCAGCCCTACGCCGAGCAGGTCGCCGCCGAGTTGCGGTCGGCGGGCATCCGCGTCGACATCGTCGCCGCCGACGAGCCGTTGGGGGGCCGAGTGCGCAAGGGCAAGCTGGAGAAGGTGCCCTACCTGCTGGTGGTGGGCGATGACGACGTCGGGGCCGGCACGGTTGGCGTCAACGCCCGCGAGAAGGCGAGACCCGAGCGGGGCGTCCCGGTCACCGAGTTCGTGGCCGCGCTGCGGGCCGAGATCGACTCGCACGCCCTCCCGGCGCAGCCTGCGTGAGCTCGTTGGAGCGGCTGTGGGCCGGCTGGCGCAGCGAGTACATCGAAGAAGTAACCGGACCCGGGGATCGCGACTGCGTCTTTTGCGCCATCCTGTCCAGCGAGCTGCCGGACGAGGTGACCCACGTGGTGTGGCGCCATCCCGATGGCACCGCCGTGGCGCTCCTAAACGCCTACCCCTACGCCAGCGGCCACCTCATGGTCATGCCCACCCGGCATGTGGGTGAGATCGAGGACCTCGACCCGGCCGAAGGGGCTGCCATCTGGGCCGGCGTCGGCGACGCGGTCCGGGCCCTCAAGGCCGCCTACCGGCCGGACGGGCTCAACGTCGGCGCCAACCTGGGCCGTTCCGCCGGCGCCGGCGTCCCTGGGCATTTCCACGTCCACGTGCTGCCCCGCTGGAGCGGCGACACCAACTTCATGACGTCAGTCGCCGACACCCGGGTGCTGCCCGAAGCCCTGTCTGCCAGCGCCGCCAAGGTACGTGCCGCCTGGCCGACCGGGTGAGAGCGGGAGCCGGCACCTGCGAGGGGCGGGTCTGCCCTCCGGGAACACACCGGCCCCTCGCACCGCCGGCTCCCTGTCTTCACTCAATCGAGGCGACTGAACACGGAGGTCGCCCACCGCGTCCGTGGATTGAAAAAATGGAGCAGACGCAGGGTCTTACAGTCAGCCAGGTCCTCTATCCCGCAGAAGCATCACGGCGGACCTGATCCCAGAGATTGTGGGGAAGCGGGTCGTAGTGGTCGTGGTCGGCGTGGAAGCTGCCGCGCCCGCCGGTCATGGAACGCAGGTCGATGGCGTAGCGGAGGATCTCCGACGTGGGGACGAGAGCGGTGACGAGGGAGTCCCCGTTGTTGCCGACCTCGGTGCCCTGCACCCGGCCCCGGCGGCTGTTGAGGTCGCCCATGACGTCGCCCTGATAGGCCGCCGGCACGGTGACCTCGATCTTGGAGATGGGCTCCAGCAGGATGGGTCCGGCTTTCTCCATGGCTTCCCGGAACCCGATGGCACCGGCCATCTTGAAGCTCATTTCGGACGAATCGACGGAGTGGTACTTGCCGTCGAAGCAGGTGACCCGCACGTCGACGACCGGCCACCCGTGGGTGCCGCCGCCGGCCATGGCCTCCTCGACGCCCTTTTGCACCGCCGGGATGAACTGGCGCGGGATGGCGCCGCCCACGATCTGGTCGACGAACTCGAAGCCGGCGCCCCGATCCAACGGCTCCATGCGGATGAAGGCCACCCCGAATTGGCCGTGGCCGCCGGTCTGCTTCTTGTACTTGCCCTCGGCCTCGGCGGTGCCGGTGATGGTCTCCCGGTAGGGGACGACGACCGGCTCGGTCTCGACCTCCACCCCGAACTTGCGGGCCAGGCGCTCGGTGACGATGGCCAGGTGGGTCTCGCCCATCCCCCCCAGCAGGGTCTGGTGGGTCTCGTCGTCGCGATAGACCGACAGGGCCGGGTCCTCCTCCTGGAGCCGGTGGAGGGCCGTCATGAGCTTGTCCTCGTCGCCCTTCGACTTGGGCCGGATGCCGACGCGGAGGACCGGCTCGGGGGCGGGGCGGGGCGGGATCACCACCGGCGTGCCTTTGGGTGCCAGGGTGTCGCCGGTGATGACGTCAGGCAGCTTGGCGACGGCACCCAGGTCGCCGACGGGGAGCTCGTCGATGGGGACCTGCTCCTTGCCGCGGAGCGTGAACGGGGCGTGGACCCGTTCGTCGGAGTGGGTGCGGGCGTTGACGAGGCTGTCGTCCGGCCGGACCCGTCCCGACAGGACCTTGAACAGGCTGATCTTGCCGACGTGGCGGTCGGCCACGGTCTTCCACACCCAGGCCAGGGGCGGGCCGTCGGGGTCGGGCGCCACCGCGGTGGTGGCACTGCCGGCGTTGACGGTCACGGGCGGGCGGTCCAGCGGGGACGGGCCGATCTCGCAGATGAACGTGGCCAGCCGATCGATGGCGATCTCCTTGGTCGCCGAGCCGCACACGACCGGATACACCTGGGCGGAGGCCACCCCGTGCGCCAGGGTCTCTTCCAGCTGCTTGACAGTGGGTACCTCGCCGTCGAGGTAACGCTCCATGAGGTCGTCGTCGGCGACCACGATCCCCTCCACCAGGGCGTCGTGCACCGAGTGCTCGCGGATGGCCATTTCCTCGGGGATGGGCCCGGTGGTCGGGCGGCCGCCCTCATAGGTGATGGCCGTGTCCGAGAGCAGATCGGCGACGCCGCGGAATTCGGCTTCTTCGCCGATCGGCAGTTCCAGAGGGGCCACGCCGGCGCCGAACGTCTGCTGGAGGTCCTCGAGCGTGCGTTCGAACGAGGCCCGCTCCCGGTCGAGCTTGTTGACGAAGATCATCCGGGGGAGTCCCAGCTCGGCCGCCGTCCGCCACATGTGCGCCGTCTGCACCTCGACCCCGTCGACCGCGCTGACCACGAAGACGGCCAGGTCGGCGACAGCCAGGGCTGCGGCCGTCTCCTCGGCGAAATCGGCATAGCCGGGGCAGTCGAGCAGGTTGATCTTGTGACCGTCCCATTCGATGGGCGCCAGGGCTGCGGACACCGACAGGCCGCGCTTGTGCTCCTCGGGCTCGAAGTCGGTGACGGTACTGGCGTCCTCGACGCGCCCGGGTCGGCCCACCGCGCCAGAGAGATGCAACAGGGCTTCGGTGAGGGTGGTCTTACCTGCTCCGCCGTGCCCGACCAGGGCGACATTGCGGATCGTCGCCGGTGGGTAGGCCTTCACGTCTGATCCTCCCGTGGCAATGGTCCTCCTTCCGCGGCCCCGGGTGCGTCCCGGGATCCCCCCTCGGTGTCGATACGAAGAACGCCAGCGTAACGGTCGGCAGTGGTAGCCTGACGGACAACCGACCGTCGGTTTCCGATCGGGGCTTGTGTTGCGGCCGGGACTGACATGAGGAGTCCTTTCACCAGTGTTCGACGGACGTTTCCGCTCGGGTGTCGACCGGGCGGTCCAGCCGATAGGCGCGATGCTCAGGCGAACAGGGCTCTCGCCCGATCATCTCACCGCGTTCGGTCTGTTGCTGGCGGTCCCGACTGCCTGGGCCATTGCCACCGGGCGGCTGGGGCTGGGGCTGGGATTGCTGATCGGCTCCGCGGTGCCAGACCTGCTCGACGGCGCGCTGGCCAAGGCGTCGGGGCGAGCCAGTGTGCGGGGGGCGTTCTTCGACTCGGTGTGTGACAGGATCACCGACACGTTGGTGCTGGGCGGGATCGCCTGGTACCTGTTGGATCGGCATCACGGTCACATCGTCCTGCTGCCGATGGCGGTGCTGGGGGCGTCGCTGCTGGTCTCCTACGAGCGGGCCAAAGCCGAGTCACTCGGCTTCGAGGCCAAAGGCGGCCTCATGGAGCGGGCCGAGCGGGTGGTGGTGCTGTGCGCCGGGTTGGCGTTCAGCTTCCTGCTGATCCCGCTGTTGTGGTTGATGCTGGGCCTGACGGTGGTCACGGCCATCCAACGGTTCGGCAAGGTGTGGCGCCAGGCCAATGCCAGCGGCCACGGGCCCCCGCCGGCCGAACGGCCGGTATTCATCCGTCGAGCCGGGTACGCCCGCGGCGAGCCGCCGGCGGTCGCCGCCCGGTGGCGGGCCTGGCGGGAGGCGAATGGTTGGGTGCCTCGGTCCACCCGCTACGTCGACGGTTCGCATCGGGGCCGGGCCACGGCCCGTTGGCAGGAGCGCCGGCAGGCCCGCCTGGCCCGCCTGGCCGGTGACCAAGGCGGTGCCGACGGGGTGCCGCCCGCCCGCCGCCGCTACGGTACTCGCCGGCCCTGAGGATCTGGCCGAACGCAACCGGGGCCTTTCGGGCTGGTTCCCGGGCGGCCGCGGTGCTGCCGGCGTCGGCCAGCCGCCGCCTGGCGGAGGGGGCCGCGGTGCTGGTGGGACGCGGGCCCGTCGCCACCATGAGCCAGCGCCGGGCCCAGGTCGCCCGCCACCTGCGGCGGGTGTACGGATCGGACGTCTCCGGCCGGGTGCTCGACCGCCGAGTGGACGACACCTTCGCCTCCTATGGCCGCTACTGGGCCGAGAGCCTCCGGCTGCGCAGCGTGAGCCCGGCGGAGCTCACCGCGGGCTGCCCCTACGACGGTTTTGAGCACATCGCCGCTGGCGAGGCCGCAGGGCGGGGCACCATATTGGCCCTGCCGCACCTCGGCGGGTGGGAGTGGGCCGGGGCCGAGTTGGCGGCGACTGGGCATCCCATCTCGGTGGTGGTGGAGGCGCTCGAGCCGCCGGAGCTGTTCGACTGGTTCGTGTCCTTCCGGGAGCGCCTGGGCATGCATGTCATCCCGATGGGCCCGGGCGCGGCGGCCGCCTGCACCCGGGCGCTGGCGGCGAACCATCTCCTGTGCCTGTTGTGCGACCGCCTGGTCGGCA
>DASXZS010000119.1:0-3780 GCA_036501785.1 Acidimicrobiales bacterium
GTCGGCCACCGGGGTGCCAGTGATACCCGACGGGTCGATGTTGCCGCAGGGCAGGGTAGAGCCGGCCACCGGCGTCGCCAGGTGGCGCATCCAGCGGAGCGACCCGGTCGTGGCGTCGAGAGCGTAAACCGAGTCGTCCTCGGTCGCCACGATGACCGCCGATCCGACCACCAGCGGCTCGGCGTAGACGGCACCGTCCAGCTTGGAACTGGTCCACAGCGGGCGCACCTCGCCGACTGGCGGGGCCGAACTGTCAACCCCATGGCGGGCGCTGTCCTGGCCGTAGGTCACCCAAGCCGCCGGTGCCGGGGCCGCCATCCGGGTGCTCGACGTCGGGACGGCTCCCGTGGTCGTCGGCGTGGCGCGGACGGATTTCGGGTGATTGGCGCCGCCGCAGGCCGCTAGGGACATGGCGACCAGCGCGGCCACGCCGAGCCCGCGTCGCCGTCTCAGGATCAGAAGTAGATCACTCGCTTGGCCCGCTCGGTGACGGCGTCGATGTCGTCGGTCCAGACGCCGGTCGAGAGGTACTTCCATCCACCGTCGCAGACGATCGTGACGATCACGCCCTCGTCGATCTCCTCGGCGCACTTGACCGCGGCGGCCATGATGGCGCCCGACGAGATGCCGGCGAAGATGCCGACGTCGGCCAGCCGGCGGGTCCACTCGACGCTTTCGCGGGGCCCCACGATCTTGCTTCGGTCGAGCAACTCGAACCCGTCGTTGTCGGTGAAGACCGGCGGGATGAACCCCTCGTCGAGGTTTTTGAGGCCGTCGACCATCTCACCGGCCGGCGGCTGTACCGCCCACACCTGGATGTTGGGGTTGCGCTCCTTGAGGAAGCGGCCAACCCCCATGAGGGTGCCGGCCGTGCCCAGGCCGGCGATGAAATGGGTGATCTCGGGGCAGTCCCGCCAGATCTCTGGGCCGGTCCCCTCGTAGTGGGTTTTGGGGTTGGCCGGGTTGGCGTACTGGTAGGGGAACCACCAGTCGACGTGCTCGGCGGCCAGCGCCTGGGCCCGCCGCATGGCGCCGTTGGAGCCTTCCGAGCCTGGCGAGCCGATGATCTCCGCCCCCCAGGACTCGAGAAGCTGGCGGCGCTCGACGGACACATTCTCGGGCAGGACGATCTTGATGGGGTAGCCCTTGACCTTGGCGATCATCGCCAGGGCGATGCCGGTGTTGCCCGATGAGGATTCGATGATCTGCTGTCCGGGTCGGAGGCTGCCATCCTTCTCCGCCTCGTCGATCATGGCCTTGGCCGCCCGGTCCTTGACGGAGCCGCCGGGGTTCCATCCTTCGAGCTTGGCCACGATGGCCACTCGCGGATTGGGGCTCAGGGCGCTGATGTCGACCATGGGCGTGTTGCCGATCAGGTCCAGGATGCTCTCGTAACGAGCCATGCCTCAGCCTCCCGCCACCGCCGGCATCAGCGTCAGGGTGTCGTGCTCGCCGACCTTGGCGTCGAGCTTGCCGAGATAGCGAATGTCGTCGTCGTTGAGGAAAATGTTGAGGTGCCGGTGGAGCTCCCCGTCACTGGTGAGCAGCTGGTCCCGCAGGGCGGGGTGCTGCCGGATGAGGTCGTCGAACACCTCGCCTACCGTGACCCCTTCGGTCGCGACAGTGGCCTGACCCCCCGCGGCTGGTCGCAGAACGGTCGGCAAGCGGACATCGACGGGCACGGCGTCTCCAGTGAGTGAGGAACTAAGGAGTCGAACTCAAAGTCGACTCCCCTTGTCGTCATTGTAGAACGACTGGCTCCTCTGTGATCTTCCCGGCCGTGATCCGCCAGCTGCGGACGCTCGGGCAGGTGTCCCGTAGTGACACCAGGACGTAGTGCCAGTCCGGGTCGGGCGCCTGAGTCACGTCGGTCGGCGACGGCTTGGCCTCGGTGTGGGTGTGCGAGTGGTACACCCCGACGAGTTGCCCGCCGGCGGCCTCGGCGGCCCGGTCGGCGCGCAGGAGGCCCCGGGGCTCGACCTCGTAGATCCGGGCGGAGGCGGCCACGTTGACGGTCGGGTAGCACGTCTCGACCCGAGCGGTGCCCGGCTCGTCGACCGACCCGCCCAGAAGCCCGCAGGCCTCCAGCGGATAGCCGTCTAAGGCGTCGGCGAACATCTCGTCGAGGATCCTTTTTCCGAGCACCAGCACCACCTCGAGAGTACCGTGACTGGACCATGCCTCCCGCCTCCAAACCGGCCATCAAGGGCGCCGACGGCCGGCCGGTGGCCCAGAACCGGCGGGCCCGCCACGACTACGACATCCTCGACACCTACGAAGCTGGCATCGTGCTCGCCGGCAGCGAGGTCAAGTCACTCCGGGACGGCAAGGCCCAGCTACGGGACAGCTACGCCCGGGTCGTCGACGGCGAGGTGTGGCTGTTCGGGATGCATGTGCCCCCCTACACTTTTGCCTCCGGGTTCGGGGCCACCGATCCGGACCGGCGGCGCAAGCTCCTGCTGCACCGCCGGCAGATCGAGGAGCTGACCCGCCGTACCACCCAGGACCCGCTGACGTTGGTGCCGTTGTCGGTGTACTTCAAGGACGGCCGGGCCAAGGTCGACCTGGCCCTGGCCCGAGGCCGCAAACGCTATGACAAGCGCCATGCCATCGCGGCGCGCGACGCCGACATGGAGGCGCGGCGTGCTAGCGCGGCCCGGCGGCGTACGCTGAACGCATGAGTGACACCATCCGCCTGGGCCGGCTTGCCGGCGTCCGGATTGGGCTCAACTGGACGCTGCTGGCCATGGTGGCGCTGATCGCCAGCGGCCTGGCGGATAATCGTTTTGCTTTCGACGCGCCGGGCTATGCGGGGGTGGCCTATGGCGTGGCGGGAGCCCTCACCGCGGTGGTGCTGCTCTTCGGGGTGTTGTTGCACGAGCTGGGTCACGCCATCGTGGCCCGTCGTTTTGGGTTGCGTGTCGATGGGATCACCCTGTCGTGGATGGGCGGGATCACTCGGATCGAGGGCGACGCCGAGACCCCCGGCGTGGAGCTGGGCATCGCCGGCGTCGGTCCGCTGGTCAGCGCCGCGGTCGGCGGCCTGTTGTGGGGCGTCCGGGAGCTGGTGGTGGCCGGCGGCGGCGGGCGCCTGGTGGTGTCCGCCCTCGGCTGGCTGGCGGTGATCAACGTGGTGCTGGCGGTGTTCAACCTGCTGCCGGCCGCCCCGCTGGACGGCGGGCGGGTTCTGCACGCCGTGGTCTGGGGAGTCGGCCGCGACCGTTGGCGGGCCACCCGGGTGGCCGCCTCCGCCGGGGTCGGGCTCGGCGCCCTGATGGTGGGCGCCGGGTTCGTGGTCCTGCTGCGCGGCTCCGACCCCATCAACGGGTTCTTCATCGCCTTCGTCGGATGGTGGCTGCTGGGATCCGCCCGCGTCGAGCGGCAGCTCGGACAGGTCCGCCATGCCCTGGACGGCGTGCCGATCTCGGAGATCATGCGACCGGTCGGCGCCGCCCCCGGCTGGATCACGGTGCGGGCCTTCACCGACACCTACGCCAGCGGCCGGCCGGGCTGGGTGTGGCTGCTGGAGCGCTGGGACGGGGGGTACGGCGGAGTGCTGCTGGGCGACAGCCTCGGGTCGGTCCCGTTCCCGCAGTGGGACCTGGTCCGACCGCTGGACGTGGCCCTGCCGATCAGCGCCGCCACCGGGGCGGCCCCGGACGAGGACGCCCTGGAAGTGATCAGCCGCACCGGCGGCCGCCAGGTCATCCTCGTCGTCGAGGACGGTCGCACGGTCGGGGCGGTGCTGCCGGCGGACCTGGAAGCCCTGGTGCGGATGGG
>DASXZS010000120.1:0-4957 GCA_036501785.1 Acidimicrobiales bacterium
CACGTCGCCGCGCAGCACGAAGCAGCACGGGACCAGATGCGGCCGGCCGTCGTCGGTGACCGTGCCCAGTCGTGCCACTCGGGCGTCGCGGGCGAGTTGCTTGGCGATCGCCAGGTCCATGCGTCCATCATGCCCGCCGGCCATCAGTGGGCGAAGACCAGAAACTCGTGCACGGCGCGCACCGCCGCTGAGCCTTCGCCGACGGCGGTCGCCACCCGTTTCGTCGAGCCGGACCGGACGTCGCCGACAGCGAACAGGCCCGGATGGCTCGTCTCGTACGGAAACGGCCCCCGGCCCAAGAGCTGCTACCGGCCGTCGAGCACCGATTCGTCTAGCGATCGGTGGGTCAGGACGAAGCCCCGCTCGTCCAGGGCCGCGCAGCTACCGCCACGCACGGCCCGGGGGCACCGGGTCGCCGGCCGTGGTCATCACCGCCCATGGCCCAGGAAGCCTCGCAACAAGGCGGCGGTGGCCGAGACGTGTTCGGCCATGGCGGCTCGGGCCCCGCCGCGGTCGCCGGCCAGGATGGCCCCCAGGATCTCGTCGTGCTGTAGCTCCGAGTGGTCGACGTGGCGCGGCAGGACCAGAATCGCGTCCAGGAAGGCGTTGGCGCGCATCCGCACCCCGGCGATGGCGGTCGTCAACGACGGGGATCCGGTGACCTCGGCAACAGCGAGATGGAACCGGGAGTCGAGTCGCCGATACTCGGCCAGACCGCCGGCCCGGCCGCAGTCGTCACGGCAGGCCGTCAGGTGGTCCGCCTCGGCTTCGGCCGGTGGGCGCGCCGCGGCCCGATCGGCGGCCCCGACCTCGAGCACCTCGCGGAGGAGGAGCGTGTCCTCGAGGTCGCTGACCGCCTCCTTGGCCAGGCGGCGTGGAGCGGCGGGCTGGCGCAGCCGGGGGAGGGTGGCCTGGACGAACGTGCCGCCGTAACGGCCCCGGCGGGACTCCAGATAACCGTTCTGTTGCAGGTCCCGGATGGCCTCCCGCAAGGTGACCCGGCTGACGCTCAGTCGTTCGGACAGCTCGCGTTCGGGCGGAAGCTGGCCGCCTGGGGCGACGACACCGAGCTTGATGGCGGTGAGCAGACGCTCCACGGTCTCCTCGAAGGCGTTGCCGGCCCGGACCGGTCGGAAGAGGGCGTCGCCTGCGCTGGCGACGGACCGGACCCGTTCCGGCGCGGTGGCGGTCACGATTGCCCGACGCGGGTGGCGGCGGCCGCTCCGGCGAAGGCGGTGAAAATGCGGTCGTCGCTGGGCTTGTCTTCGGGATGCCATTGGACGCCCAGGGCGAAGCGGCGGCCCATCACCTCCACCGCTTCAATGGTGCCGTCGGCGGCGAAGCCGGCGACGCCCAGGCCCTCCCCGAGCCGGTCGATGGCCTGGTGGTGATGGCAGGGCACCACGCTCGTCGGACCCAGAATGCCGGCGAAGGTGCTGCCCGGGACCAGGGACACCGATGTGCTGCCCATCTGGCCGGGAGCGGGCGCGTGCTCGTCGTGGCCTACCACGTCGGGCAGATGTTGGTGGAGGGTGCCGCCGAGGCAGACGTTGAGGACCTGGTGGCCCCGGCAGATGGCGAGCAGGGGCAGGTCCTCGTCGAGGGCGGCCCGGCACAGCGCCAGCTCCCACGCGTCACGCTCGGTCCGGGGCCGGCTGGTCTTCGGGCCTGGCTCGGCGCCGTAGCGGCTGGGGTCCACGTCGGCGCCGCCGGTGATCACCAGGCCATCGACAGCGGACAGGGCGCGATCGGTGAGGCCCAACGGGCCGGGTGGCAGCAGGACCGGGCAGGCACCCACCCGGATGATCGCGCTCACGTACACCTCCGGGAGGAGGGCGGCGGGCTCGCCCCATGATCCCCATGCGGCCGGTTCGATGTAGGTGGTCAAGCCGATCAGGGGTGGGGGGCCGGAGCCGCTCGAGAACCCTGAGCCGCTGGAAAACCCTGAGCCGCTGGAAAACCCTGAGCCGCTGGAAGACTCGGAAGCGGGATTCGTCACCGATCTCCTTCGGGGCAATGGACTACGGACAGTCCATTGCGTACCGGATAGCCTGGCCGCCGGAAGTTCTGGTGTCAATGACATTGGCGATGTCGTGCAGGCCGGCAGGGAAACCTCGGTAGACGGGGGAACTCATCAGCACGACCTCGCCTCCGTCTGGCGGCCGCCCGGCGCGCCCGCCCGATGAGGGCAGGCGCGGGATCAACGGGATCATGAGCCGGCGCCGGTTCCTGTCGGGTGCCACCAGCGCGGTGGCCGTGGGCGCCATCGGCCCCGACCTGGTTGATGCCCTGTCGGCGCCGGCGCACGCCGGAACCGCGGTGGGGTCGGATCTCGCTGACGCGCTGCGTGCCTTGGGGCGCACGCAGTTGCGGGCGCCCGGTATCCGCCCTGAGCTCACCCGGCCCGCCGGGACGGACCTGCTGCCCGGTGTCGACTACATCGTGGTGCTGATGCTGGAGAACCACTCCTTCGACAACCTGTTCGGGATGCTGGGCCGCGGGGACGGCTTCCGCCTCGACCGGCACGGCCGGCCGACGGCGACCAACCCCGGCAACTGGACTCTTCGACCTCCTGGATCTGCACTGGATCAGCTGGGCCAACTACGCGACGAGCTTTCCGAACGGCGCCACCGCGGAGTTGCTCCCCTCCGACGACACGGTGACGGAGTTGCTGCATGGCAAGCCGTTCGCTCAGTTCTTCGCTGATGCCGCGGCCGGGACCCTTCCCGCCTTCAGCCTGCTCGACCCCGACTACTCGACGCAGTCCCAGGAGAACCCGCAGAACCTGGTGGTCGGCGAGGCCGTGCTGGCCCAGGTGGTGGAGGCGCTCGGCGCCTCGCCGTTGTGGAGCCGGACGCTGTTCGTCCTCGTCTACGACGAGCACGGCGGTTACTACGACCACGTGCCCCCGCCGCCTGCGCTGGCACCCGACCTCATCCCCCCGATTGTCCAGTTGGGCGAATCGGTCTATGACGGATTCGCCCGCTACGGCTTCCGAGTTCCCTCCGTGGTGGTGTCGCCGTACGCCAAGCGGGACCAGGTGAGCCACCTGCTGTACGACCACACCTCGATCCTGGCCATGATCGAGCGGAAGTGGAACCTGCCGGCGCTGACCTACCGTGACGCCAATGCCAACGACCTGACCGACTTCCTGGACCTGGCCGCCCTGGCCCGGCGCCGGCCGACGTTTCCCCACCTGCCCCCGCTGGCGGCTCCCGGCAACACCCCGGCGGCGCTGGCCTGCTCGGTCGCCGGCCCGGGCACCATCCCGCCCCCTGGCTCGATCAGCGGTTGAGCGGGGCCGCGCCCTCTCATTCTCTGACGGTTTCGTGCACCTCTGACGAGTTATAGGTCTATCGCACCCTTAAGTCGTCAGAAGTCGACGAAACGGTCAGAGAAAGAGGTGGCGCGACCGGCTGGCCGCCCGCTTCCCTCGCCGGCCCAGGTGCCGCCGGCGGCGCCTCCCAGGGCCCTCACTAACATCGACGCCATGGCGGGCGGGACTCGGTCGAGGGTGCCCGGCCGGGCCGGCGCCGAGGTGGTGGGCACCGGTGCCTCAGGCGGATGGCACTGGGCGGAGTGGGGCTGCGAACTGGCGGGTACCGCCCTCCTGGTGCTGGGCGGGCTGTCGGCCATCTGCCTGGATTTCGCGCCGGGCAGCCCGGTGGCCTCGGCGATACCCGACCACTCGGCCCGGCTGCTGATCACCGGCCTGCTCTTCGCTGGTACTGGTTCCCTGGTGGCGGTCAGCCCGCTGGGGCGCCTGTCGGGCGCCCACCTCAATCCCTCCGTGTCCCTGGCCTTCTGGCGGCGAGGTCACATGCATGCGCACGATCTGGCCGGCTACATGGCTGCCCAGGTGGCGGGGGCGTTCGTTGGTGCCGCGCTGGTGCGGTGGTGGTGGGGGGCCAAGGCCCGATCGGTCGGTCTCGGAGTTACCCAGCCCGGTCACGGCTTGAGTGCCGCCGGGGCCGCCGGGGTGGAGGCGTTGATGACGGCGGTGCTGGTCGCCGGCATCCTGGGCATGGTGTCATTTCCCCGTTCGGCCCCTTGGACCCCGCTGCTGGTGTGGATCCTGGTGGCGGTGCTGGTGTGGCAGGGGGCACCGTGGACCGGAACGTCGCTCAACCCGGCCCGCAGCCTGGCCCCGGCTGCCTTGGCGCCGAATACCGCCAACCTTTGGGCGTACCTGGTCGGGCCGCTGGCCGGCGCCCTGCTGGCGGTGGCGGCGTTCGATGCCATGCCGGGGCTCGAGACCCGCACCGCCAAGTTGTTCCACGATCCCCGTTACCCCTCGACGATGGCGACGACGTTGCCGGTGGCGGCGCGTACCTGACGACCTAGCGCCGGCCGACCCGACCCCTAGTGTGTCGGCGTGCCAGACGACGCCGCCCCGAGGCGGGGAGGGCCCGGGTCCGCCTGGCAGTTCCTGATCGGCCGGCCCCTGCGGAGTTCGGAGGCGAGCAAGGAGCAGATCACCCCCGTCGAGGGGCTGTCGGCGCTGTCGCTCGATGCTCTGACCTCTGTCGCCTACGGACCGGAGGCCATCATCGTGGTGCTGGCCCTGGCCGGCGGCGGAGCCCTCCACCTGGTGTTGCCCATCACCGGCGTGATCATCCTGCTGCTGGCCGTGCTGGTCTTCTCCTACCGACAGGTGATCGACGCCTACCCAGGTGGCGGTGGGGCCTACGCGGTGTCGCGCGCCAACTTCGGTCCGGGGGCCAGCCTGGTGGCCGGCGCCTCGCTGATCGTCGACTACACCCTGACGGTGGCCGTCTCCATCGCCGCGGGTGTGGGGGCCCTGGCCTCCGCCTTCCCCGGCCTGACCTCGGCGACCGTGCCCATCTGTCTGGGCATCCTGGCCGTAGTGACACTTCTCAACCTGCGCGGTCTCGGCGAGACGGCTCGGGCCTTCCTCCTGCCCACCACGGTCTTCATCTTCGGGCTGCTCGCCATC
>DASXZS010000121.1:0-3878 GCA_036501785.1 Acidimicrobiales bacterium
CAGGTCGGTGGTGTTGTAGCCGCCGATCCCGGTCCAGGTGGCGGCGAAGCCCGGCGGGACCAGGCCCGCGGCGGGGACCGTGAAGGTCGAGGACACCGCCGTGATCCCACCCCCGCTCGGGGTGACGGCGTACCCCGACCAGTTGAGGCTGTCGACCGTGCCGCCATGGAGCGGAAGGGCCTGGTGGCTGTTGGCCCGGACGAGCACCCCCGTCGGTGAGACCACCGCCGCGGCCACCGGATGGGCGCCGGCGACGGAGCCCAGCCCGCCGGCCGCCAGTATCAGGGTGGCGCCAGCGAACGCGGCGAGGACGGATGTGCGGCCCATGACCAACTCCCTCCTGGTAGCAGCGAGTCAACTCTCGTGTGAAGTTCGCTGCGCGCCCAGTCGATCCCTTTTAACCGGATGGCCCGGTATGGGCTCAGGCGGTGCTTTGCACCGCGGCCGACACCGGAGACGGCAGCGCTTCGGAGTGCACGATCGTCAACCGTTGGGTGGCCCGGGTGAACGCCACGTACAGCGCCCGCAGCCCTTGGGGGGTCTCCTGGGTGATGCGGGCCGGCTCCACCACCGTCACCGCATCGAACTCCAGCCCCTTGGCGTCCTCGATCGTGAGCAGGGTGACCCGCTCGTCGAGGGCGCCCCGGCCTACCCGGCCGAACGGTATGGCCGCGGCGGCGAGGGCGCCGGCCACCGGATCCATGAGGCTCGGCGGCACGATGACGGCGGCCGTGCCGTCGTGGCCGGGGAACGCCTGCAGTTCCTGGCGGACGGCATCGGCGGCCAGGGCGCCCAGGGCGTCACCCGGGAAGGACCCCTCGGCCAGCGATGCTCGCAGGATGCGGGGCGGGCGCCCGCTACTGCGCACCGCTTCAGGGGGGCGCATGCCGGGCGCCACTTGCTCGAGGATCCGGCCGGCCATCTCGATGATCTCGCCCGGCGTCCGGTAGTTGACGGTCAGCTCGACCAACCGCCAACCCCGGCGGGCGGGCAGATGCTCCACCACCTGAGCCCACGATGCCGGCACCCAGGATCCGGTGGCCTGGGCGATATCCCCGACAACGGTCATCGACCCGGAGAGCGACCGTCTGGCCACCATCCGCAGTTGCATCGGGGACAGGTCCTGGGCCTCGTCGATGACGACATGCCCGAAGGTGCGAGGACTGTCGACCCCGTTCGGGTGGGGGTTGCGCCGGGGCGGCCCGAGGAGTGCGCGGGCCTCGTCGAGCAGCGGGATGTCCGCTTCCGTCCAGCGCACGTCGGCGACGCTGTCGGCGCGGTCCCGTTGCAGGCGCTGGCGTTCGGCCGGCTCGAGCACCTTGCCTCCGGCCAGCTCGATGAGGGGCGGCGCCCCAAACAGGTCGTGCAGCAGTTCCTGCGGGGTGAGAATCGGCCACATGCGCTCCAAGGCGGTGACCATCTCGGGGAGGCGGCGCAGGGTGCGCCCCATCTCGTCGGCCGTGACCGGTTCGGCGCCGTCGATGGCCGGGCGCTCGCCGTGCGGGCCGAACGCGGCCTGCTCGACCAGCTGACGCCAGAGGAGCGACTCGACGGCGCGCCGCTGGGCATTGTGGGTTCCGGGCCGCCGCTTGGCCGCCGCCACCACTTGCGCCGACACCTCGGGCGTGATCCGCAAGGTCCGAGCACCGAACGGAACCTCGGCCGTCCGCCGCAGCGGCCGCTCGCGATCGGCGACGGCCCGGGCGATCACCCCGGCCATGCGGGCGTCGCCTTTGAGGCGGGCGGTCTCGTCGTCGTCGCGCCCGCCCGGGCGGGTCCCGGCGAACAACCCGCTGACCGTCGACAACTCCACCCCGCTCTCGTCCAACGAGGGCAGCACGTGCTCGATGTAGCGCAGGAACGTCGGATTGGGCCCGACGACGAGCACCCCTTGGCTCTCGAGCGGGAAGCGATGGGTGTAGAGCAGGTAGGCGGCCCGGTGCAGGGCCACGGCCGTCTTGCCCGTTCCCGGTCCGCCCTGCACCACCAGGATGCCTGGCAGGGGACCCCGGATGATCTCGTCCTGCTCGCGCTGGACGGTCGCCACGATGTCGCGCATGCGGCCCGTGCGAGATCGCTCCAGGGTGGCCAGCAACACCTGGGGACCGGACAAGCCGAGGCCGATACCGGAGTCGCTGCCATCGGCGTCGAAGAGTTCGTCCTCGAGGTCGACGACCCGCTGGCCTTCGGTCAGGAAGTGACGTCGCCGGACCAGACCCATGGGATGGGCGCCGGTGGCCCGATAGAAGGGCTCGGCGACGGGCGCCCGCCAATCGACGACGAGGGGTTCCTGATCCCGGTCCGAGATGGCCAGCCGGCCGATGTGGAAGCTCTCGGTCGCGGGCTCGTCACCATCGGGCGAGTTCCCGTCGCCAGATTCCCGGCCGCCAGCCTCCCGGTCGATGCGCCCGAAGACCAGTGACTCCCTCCCGATCTCGAGCTGCTCCAGGCGATTCAGGCTGTTGCGGACCCGGATGTCGCGTTCGGTGAGCGCCTGAAAGGTCCCGCCCCGTTCCCCGAACGCGTCCTGCAGCCTGACCATAGCGGCGGCGCGCAAGGCGGCCAGCCGTGCGTAGGCGAGGTCCACATGGGCCTGTTCAGCCGGGACGTCCGGGTGCGTCATACGGGGAACATCCACTTTGCGTGCTCCGGGCGCCGGGCGCAAGCCATGGCCCGAAAAGGGGGAGCCGGGGCGGGCACGGTACGATTCGCCGTGGCCTCCGTGTCCGCACTCCGCGAACTGCTCGAACCGACGAGCTTGCCCGGCGAGCTCGTCGACGAGGTGCTCTCGGAAACGAACACCCTGTGGTTGCTCGGTGCGCCCGACGAGCTGGTCGCCAGCGAACTGGTGCTCTGCCATCCCCCGCTCGGACCCGGCGAGACCCGGGCGGTCGTCAACGAAACCGAACATGCGCAGCTGTGGCGGGTCACGTTGGTCACCCGGGACCGGGCCGGATTGCTGGCCCGCACCAGTGGCACCCTCACCGCCGCGGGTCTGTCGATCGTCGACGCGGCGGTGACCGTGCTACCGCGGAGCCGGTTGGCCCTGCAACGTTTGACGGTCGCCGCGGCCCGCGGCGAGGCGGCGGTCGACTGGAATCGTTTAGGGCGCGAGCTGCGGGAGAACCTCGCCGGCGGAGATCCGCCGGCGTCGACGTTCACCCCCCGGGGACCAGTGGTCGTCGAGGCCCAGCCTCAGGAGCTGGGCCGTTCCATGGTCACCGTGGAGGCGCCGGATCGAGTCGGTCTGCTTCACGCCACGGCGGCCTGGTTCGAGGTGAATGGTTGCAACGTCGAAGCCTGCCGGGCCGGGACCGACGGGGATCGGGCCCGGGACGCGTTCATCGTCACTGGCCAGGTGGATACCGCGGCCCTCGCCGCCGCCCTCGGCGGTCCCGACGCGGGCTCGATCGTGACGAGAGTGGTGACCACGCCGTGGCACGTCGCGGTCGGAGTGACGGCCAGCGTCCTCCAGGTCGGCCAACAGGTCCTGGCCTCCGCTAGTGAAATCGCCCGCTTGCCCTTCCAGCGGTCGGGTCGCTAGCCGTCCGTATGGTCGCATCCGAGGGTGACGTCTTCCTGCGGGCCTGTCGCGGCCGTCCCGTGCCGCACATTCCGGTCTGGTTTATGCGCCAGGCCGGCCGGTCCCTGCCGGAATACCGCCAGGCGCGCGGGAACGGCAGCATCTTGGACTCCGTCCGCTCCCCCGACCTCGCCGCGGAGCTCACCATGCAGCCCGTCCGCCGTTACGGCGTGGACGCGGCGATCCTGTTCTCCGACATCGTGGTGCCGCTGGCGGCCATCGGATTCGGGGTCGACATCCACCCCGGCGTGGGGCCGGTGGTCGAGGAACCCTTCGCCCGAGCGTCCGACCTGGA
>DASXZS010000122.1:0-9140 GCA_036501785.1 Acidimicrobiales bacterium
AACGCAGCAGGTCGACGACCAGGTTGCGCCGGGCCTCGGGGGGGACGGCCCGGTCCCGGTTGGCGAGGGCGGCCTGCAAGTCAGGCGTGCCTTGCACCACCCGCAGAAAGCGAAACAGCTCGTCTTCCACCGTGCCGAGCGCGCCCTTGTCCTCGACGCCTTCGAGCAGGCCGCTGGCATAGCCGTCCAGACGCTCCTCGGCGGCGGTACGCCCCAGGACCACGTCGCCGATCGGCACTTCGTCGCGTGCGGCGGCATCGATGCGGGCGGCCAGCCAGGCCACGTCGTCGCGGAACTCCGTCGCCCGGTCCGCCTCGATGGCGTAGAGCACCAAACGCAGGGTGTCGGCGCCGACGCGGGCCTGCAGGAGGTCGGTGACCACCGCTCGGCGGGACGCGGCCGGCACGCCGGGGTCGTCGAGGGCCCGGCGCAGATCCTGCGAGCTGTCGATCAGGTCGCGAACCGCGGCCAGTTCCGACGCCGGGCGGGTCAGATCGGCGGCGGCCGGCGCCTGCTCGATAACGGCGTCGGCGTAGCCGCGAATGCTCTGGCGCACCTAGGTGCTCACCCCCGCGGCGCCGGCTTGGGCCTCCACCTCGGCGATGGTGCGATCGATCAGGCTGCGGTGGACCTGGTCGTCCAGGCCCTCGCCGAGCACCTTCTCCACCACCGCGACAGCCAGGTCGCCGACCTGGCGGCGCAGCGTTTCGGTGGCCTGGCGCACCTGGGCGTCGATCTCGACGCGCGCCTGCGCCACTCGCCGCTCGAACTCCTCGTCGGCCTGCTGGCGCCGGTCCGTGCGCACCTGCTCGGCGAGCCGGTTGGCCTGGTCCACGACGGCCCGCGCCTGGGTCCGGGCCTCGCTGATGGCTCGCCGGTACGCCTCCTCGGCCTCGGCCGAGCGGCGCTTGGCTTCCTCGGCGTCGAGGAGGGCCTGCCGGATCGCCTGCTGGCGCTCCTCCATCGGCTTGCTGATGTACGGCAGGATGTACTTGCCGAGCACCCCGACCACGATCAGGAACGCCAACAGCTCGATGACGAATGTCCCGTTCGGGACCAGGAAGTTGGATGAAGCCAGTACCACCGAATTAGCCCTTAGCGAGGACGAAGACGAACAGGGCGGCGAAGGCCAAGTTGATGAAGTACATGCCCTCGACCAGACCGACGATCAGGAACATGGTGGTGTACAGCCGGCCCTGCACTTCCGGCTGACGGGCAATGCCTGCGATCGTCTGGCTACCGGCCAGCCCGTCACCGATGGCGGCGCCGATGGCCCCGCCTCCGAGTGCGAGACCCCCGCCGGCGAAGGCGCCGGCCAGCTCGATGGCCTTCTGAGTCGTTGCTGCCATGGGTGTGGTTCTCCTATCTTGGTTTGCTAAATTCGGGGCACGTCAGTGCCCGCCCTCTTCAACGGCGAACTGGTAATAGAGGATCGTCAACAGGGCGAAAATGAAGGCCTGGATCACCCCGATAAACATGTCGAACAGCTTCCACACCGGGGACAGGACCAGCGCGAAAATCGAGAACTTGGGATAGAGGAAGCTGATCAGCAGGGCGATCATGATCCCGCCCGAGAACAGGTTCCCGAAGAGCCGGAGGGCCAGGGTCAGGGGCTTGGTCAGCTCCTCGAGGATGTGAATCGGAAACATCCAGACCGGCTTGCGGAAGTAGTTCTTGAAGTACCCGCCGATGCCCTTGGTTCGGATGGATGCCGCGGTGATCAGCACGAACACCGTGAGGCCCATGGCGTAGGTAAGGTTGACGTCGGCGGTGGGCGCCGGGCTGTAGTCCGTGTTGTGGTAGATCCCCGGGAGGATCTCCAACCAGTTGGCGACCAGGACCAGCATGAAGATGGCGACGCCGAGCGGGACGACATTGCGGTACCTGGGCCCCAGGCTGTCCTCGACCTGATCGCTGACCCATCCCACCACGACCTCCCAGAACAGCTGCAGCTTGCCGGGCACGCCCGCCGTCGCCCGGCTGCGCAGGTAGAAGCCCATCCCGAGCACGATGGCTGCGGCAATGGCGGTCGTCCAGATGGTGTCGAGGTTGAGCGAGATCCCGAAAACCTTGCGGGTGACGTGGTCGCCGACGGGGATGTTGACCGCCAGCATCCGCGCCGCGTCAAGCACGGGTGCCCCCCGGACCGCCGATCTGCTGGCGCTGGTAGTGCAGCAGGGCGACGACGGCGTTGATCAGCATCAACGCCTGGAAGAGGGCCAGCCCGCCAACCACGCCCCAGCCCATGGGCTGTACGACGATCAGCAACCCGAAGGCGATGGCAGTGCAGATGCCGAGGCGGAGGGCCACACTCCCGGCGAAGGGCTTGCGGTTGACGACCCCTTCCGGAGTGGTGAAGCGCAAGGCGGACGACTGGAACACCCGGTGGTTGGCGATCGCCAACGCCAATCCCACGCCCAGACCGGGCGCCACGAGGGGTTGGCCGAGCAGCACCGCGACCGCGGCGGCGATGATGCCGGCGATCACGGCGGCGATCACGGTGCGTCGCACGACACGCTCGACCTCGGTGATGGGAAAGGCAGTTAGCAAGGGTCTGTTGGGCTTCCGTCTAGTCGGCGGCGGGACAGCCTAGAAGTACTGCTTCCACTCCGCACGAGTAGCCAGCACTCCGACGCCGATTCCGGCGATCAGACCGAGGAAGAGAAACAGCGGCAGAGTCCCCAACGCGCTGTCGATCAGCCAGCCCACACCCATTCCTATGCCCAGGCAAATGGCGTTGAGGATGCCCAGCCCGGCGAAGGCCATGATGCCCGGTCGTCGCTTGTCCACGTTGGCCTCGACTCGCTCCCCACAGGGTCGGCGTGTCCTCGCCGAGACCGGGGCCATAGCAGCGAGCCCGTGCTCCGGGGCAGGACATCGGCACGGCCCCGATCCTCCCATGCCGGATACTCACGGGGCAAACCCGACAGGCCCTGTGGGGTGGCCTAGGCGCCGGCCGCGACCGACAGGATCAAGTCCCAATCGATGCGGCCGGCCCGCAACAACTTGGGCACCTCGCCGGTCGAGTCCACGACCGTTGACGCCGCCCCGTCGCAGGTCCCGGCGTCGAGGACCAGCGCCACGCCAGGCAAGGTGGCGACCAGATCGGCGGCGGTGGTGGCCGGGGGCGCGCCGTGGCGGTTGGCGCTGGTCGTGGCGACCGGGCCCAGGGCTCGACACAACGCTCGCGGCACCGGGTGGTCGGGGCAGCGCACGCCGATGGTCTCGTCGTCGTCGCCCAGATCGGCTGCCACGTCCTCGCGCCGGGGCAGCACGATGGTCAGGGCTCCCGGCCAGAAGCACTCCATGAGCCGGCGGGCGCAGCGCGGGACGGCGGTCGTCAGGTCGAGGGCCTGTTCGGCGTCAGCCACCAGGACGGGAAGTTCGACGCTGCGGGGACGGCCTTTGACCAGGAACAGCCGATCGGCTGCACCGGAATGCCACGGATCGGCGGCCAGGCCGTAGACCGTGTCGGTCGGGATGCCGACGATGTCGCCGCCGCGCAAGGCCTCGATGGCCACGCTGATCGTCCCCGCCGGCGGAGGATCGCCGGCAGCGGGCAGGACGGTAGTCATGTGGGGGCGGGTGCTGCGGGGCCGGGGGCTGCGGGGCCGGGGGCTGCGGGGCCGGTTGTGGGCGCGACTCTGGCGACCAAGGCCCGGGGGTGGCCGGCGAGATCGGGGTGCAGTTCTACCGCAGCGAATCCCGCGTCCTGGGCCATGGCCGCCGCCTGTCGGCGTTGGTGGGGGGCGATCTCCACCACCGCGACTCCCCCGGGCCGCAGCCAGGCGAGCGCCCCGTTGAGGATCTCTCGGATCGCCTCCAGGCCGGTGGGTCCGGCCTCCAAGGCGAGACTGGGCTCCCAGCCGGTCACCTGCGCGTCGACGGCCGTCATTTCAGCGGCGGAGATGTACGGCGGGTTCGAGATCACCAGGTCCACCCGGCCCCGCAGGTGTTCCGGCAGGGCGGCCCACCAGGCGCCTTCCGCCAATCGCACCCGCGCCGCGGCTCGCCCCCCGAGGCCGGCGAGATTGGCGGCCGCCACCTCGAGGGCGGCCGGCGACACGTCCGTGGCCCACACCTCGACGGCCGGGCGTTCGGCGGCGACGGACAAGGCGATGGCACCCGAGCCGGTGCCCAGGTCGACGGTGACGACCGGCGGGGCGGAGCGGCCGGCGGGGCGGGCGCCGTCAGTGGCCTCAGCTCGGAGACGGTCGAGCTCGGCCAGGGCCACCTCAACCACCTGTTCGGTCTCGGGGCGGGGAATGAGCACCCGCCGGTCGACCATGAGGTCCAAGGTGCGGAAGACCCAACTCCCGATGACGTACTGCAAGGGCTCGCCGCCCGTCCGCCTGTCGACGAGGGCCTCGAAGCGCGACCGGGCCTGCTCGCTGACCGGGGTGGCCGCCGGCCACTGCTCGCCGGCGACCGCCTCCACCAACCAGCGGGCCTCGCGGGCCGAGCCCAAGCGGGTGGCGGCTACGGCATGCAGAGCGGGCCATGTCACCGCGGCGCCGGCGATGCGGACAGTGCGGGCCGTGGGGTCCTGGCGCGCCGCCGCGGTGCCGGTCAGGGCGCGTCCTCCCCGCCGGCCAGCTGGCGAGTGCGCTCATCGGCCATCAGGGCGTCCACCAGGTCGTCGAGCTCGCCCAGCAGGATCTTGTCCAATTTGTACAGGGTCAGGCCGATGCGGTGGTCGGTGACCCGGTTCTCTTTGTAGTTGTAGGTGCGGATCTTCTCGGAGCGGCCGCCCCCGCCGACCTGGCTGCGACGCGCCGTGGACAGTTCCGCCGACTGGCGCTCCTGTTCCGCGTGGAGCAGGCGGGATCGCAGCACGCGCATGGCCTTGGCCCGGTTCTGGATCTGGCTCTTCTCGTCCTGCATGGCCACCACGATGCCGGTGGGGACATGGGTGATTCGCACCGCGGAGTCCGTGGTGTTGACCGACTGCCCACCCGGTCCCGTCGAACGGTACACGTCCACCTTGAGGTCCTTGTCCTCGATCCGCACGTCGACCTCCTCGGCTTCCGGCAGCACCGTCACCGTCGCCGACGAGGTGTGGACGCGGCCCTGCGACTCGGTGACCGGCACCCGCTGCACCCGGTGCGGACCGCCCTCGTACTTGAGGTGCGACCAGGCGCCATCACCCTTGACCAGGAAGGTGACTTGGTTGAAACCCCCCATATCGGACGGATCGGTGGAGAGCGTTTCGAGCGAAAAGCCCTTGCGTTCGATGTACCGGACGTACATCTCGTAGAGGTCGCGGGCAAAGAGGTTGGCCTCCTCCCCCCCCTCGGCGCCGCGGATCTCGATGATCACGTTCTTGCCGTCGTTGGGGTCTCGGGGGAGGAGCAGGAGCTTGAGTCGCTCGTCCAACTCCCGTAACCGGGCCTCGGCGGCGTCGATCTCGTCGCGGATCATCTGGCGGTCGTCGTCGTCGGAGTCCGCCGGCGCAGTGCCGGAGAGGTTGGCCTGCATCTCGCGGGCCGTGGCCAGGTCGGACGCCACCATTTGGTACTCCCGGTAGGCAGCCACGACCGGCTCGAGTTCCCGGTGCCGGCGGGAGACCTCCCGGAGCCGGCGCTGGTCGGCGATGACGTCGGGATCCGAGAGTTGGATCAGCACCGTCTCGTATTCCTTTTCCAGCATCGACAGCCGATCCAGCACAGTTGCCAGCGTACCGGGGTGGGTGCGAGCCGGCGGGGGGCCGGCGTGGGAGGCGGGGCCGGCGGGACGACGGGCCGGCGTGGGAGGCGGGGCCGGCGGGCCGGCGCAGTGGGGGCCCGGTGGGATCGGCCATCCATGGGTCCCAAAAAACCGTTTCGCGCCAGGCCGATCGTCGGCGACGTCGCGCCTGGCGCGCAATGGTCGATATAGCGCCGCTTCGCGACAAGTGCGGGCCTGCTCCTTGCCGGCGTGGCGCGAAATGGTTGTGACGATCGACCAGCGTCCACGACCGACTGGGTCCGGAACCGCGATCCACTGCCGACGCCACCGCCTACCTCCACACGGCGAGGCTTCGCAACTCCCACGCGGCGCGGAGATCGCGCTCCACGCCCCGTTGGTCATACACCACCATCTGCCGGGTGAAGCGAACGATCAGCCACCCATCGAGCTGAATCTGATTCTGCCGGTACAAGTCCGCCCCCAATCGGTCGGGGCCATGGACTGAGATGCTGTCGATTTCCACCGCCAGTCGCAGCGCCGGCCAAGCGAAATCAAGCCGGTACTTGCGGCCTCGGAGGATGACGACGAACTGGCGCCGCGGGTCGGGGAGACCGATCGTCCGGGCGATCTGCACGAACCGCGTCTCAGGGTCGCTCTCCGTGGGCGGCGCACCGGCGGGGCGTTGGTCGAGAACTTGGCGAAGGCACCCTGCCCCCGGCGATCGGGCTGCGGCGGCGGTACCGGACAATGACGCTGCGTCCACCAGCCTGCGGCGCAGGGCGCATTCGACGCTCCGTTCGACGACGCGGGAGTCGACGACACTTCCCAGATCGAGGAGGGTTCGTGCCACGGACGTGGTCGGGACACCCTCGTGTCGCACCAGGTCACCAACGAGGATGGTGCCGACCCGGACGGTACCGGGACGCCGAGGATGGCGCCCCGGCGGCACGCCGATGTCGACGAACCCGGGCGCGACGCCGTCGAGGTCCCAGAGCGCGGCGGCGCTGCGTCGGCAAGCGAACGCCCCGTCGCCGCCAGCCAGCAGACCGAGCCACAGGGTGCGGCGCCAATCTCGATCGCTCCCGACGAGCACGTACACCCCACGACGTACCTTCTGTAGGACGCCGGCGGCTGCCAGGGCACGCTTCCTGCCCACCGTCACGCCGGCCGCGGCCAGCTGCTCGCCGCTGATAGCGCCGCTCTGCCCTGCGGCCACCTGAAGCCACTCTTCCTGCATCTCATGATATTACATGTCCCACACAGTACGGCCTACAATCGATGGTGTGACCGCCCCGCCGCCCGGTTGGATCGAGGTCAATCGGCGGATGTGGGACGAACGGGTGCCAGTGCACGTCGGGTCCGACTTCTATGACGTGGCTGGATTCAAGGCTGGACACCCGCGGGTCGAGCCGTTCGAGGTCGACGAGCTGGGCCCGTTGGGCGGGCTGCGACTCGCCCATCTGCAGTGCCATTTCGGCCTCGACACCCTCGACCTGGTGCGCATGCATCCGACGCTCGAGGCGGTGGGACTGGACTTCTCGGCGCCAGCGGTCGAGGCGGCCGCGCAGCTGGCGACCGACATCGACGTCGCCGACCGGGTCGAGTTCGTCCACGCCGATGTCCACGACGCCGTCGACACTCTGGGCGCCGGCGGCTTCGATGTGGTGTACACGGGAAAAGGGGCCCTCTGCTGGCTGCCCGATCTCCGCCACTGGGCCGAGCAGTGCGCCGGACTGCTCCGCCCCGGCGGGTGGCTGTACGTCTGCGAATTCCACCCGGTCGGGAACGGCTTGGCCCAGGACCACCCGGTGGTCGCGGTCGACTACTTCGACACCTCCCAGATCACCGACGAAACCGTGGGTACGTACGCCGACTTCAGCGCTCACACCATCAACAACCTGTCCTACGAGTGGCCGCATCCGCTGCCCCAGGTGTTCGAGGCCATCCTGGGGGTCGGCTTCCAGCTGCGTTTCTTCCACGAGTGGGACTACACCCTGTTCCATCTCAACAACTGGCTGGTCGAGGGCCGGGACGGCCGCTACCGGTGGCCTGGTCCGGGGCGACTTCCCTTGATGTACTCGCTCAAGGCCCAGAAGGAATACGCCCAGAAGGAATAAGCCCTTCCCAGCCCCGCGGCACCGTACGGACCGAGGCCGGCCGGGCCAGGGCGCCGGCGAGAGCGACCGTGACCGGGTGGTCGTCGCTCTCTGGCACCACGATCACTAACCGGGCGTCGGGCTGGTAGAGCCGGCGGGCGTCCGCCGCGGTCGGAACCAGATCGGGATCCACTCCGGTCGAGCACACCACCACCAGCCCGTCGCCCACGCACGGCACAGCCCCGTTGTCGGTCAGGTCCGGCAACGGCAGCGGCGGCGCCACTGGACGCAACGGCACCCCCGCGCCGGCCAACGCCGGCCGGGCGCAGACGACGGCGCGCAGCCACCGCGACCGGGCCAGAGTGTTGGCCGGATGGGCGGCCGCGCCGGCCCCTCGGCGGGCTCGCACCGCCCCCACCGCCTCGTCGAGGGCGGCGCCTGGATCGACGTCACCCCACAGCTCGGCCCGGGCGTGACGGTCGTGGCGGCCGACGCCCACTTCCAACCGACCCCCGTCGACCACCCGGGCCACCTCCAAACCCAGCACCTCGCCGCGCAGTACCCCGTGCTCCACCACCGCGTCGGCGCCATGCGCCTCCAGCACCTCGACCCAGGCCAGGTCGACAGGGTCCGCCGAAGCCAGCTCGGCGGCCGCCACCGCCGGCACCAGCGACCACCCCGAGACCGTCCACACCAAAGGGGGGATCGCCAGTTCCGCCGCCCGGCGAGCTACGACCCCCGCACCCAGCACGCCCTCCACCAGGACGTGCAACTCCTCCACGCCCTCCCGCCAGGCCCAGACGAGCGCCGGGCCGAACCGGCGCGCCGATCCGTCGTCGATGAGCACCCAGCCCCGCGCCGAGCCCTGGTCGACACACGCCGCGCCCCCACCGAACAGAAAAGGTTGGCGACGAACCGTCCCGTCTTTTCCCCACTGCCCATCGACCAGCGCGGCGAGCTTGACGGCCCGCAGCTGGTCGATGCGCTCGTTGGCTACTTCTTGCCCCGCTTGCCGTAGCGGCGCTCGAAGCGCTCCACCCGGCCGCCGGTGTCCACCAGCTTCTGCTTGCCGGTGTAGAAGGGGTGGCACTCGTTGCAGAGTTCGGTGTGCAGCTCGTCTTTGGTCGAACGGGTCGTGAACTTGTTCCCGCACGAACAGGTCACCGTGGCGGTGACGTAATCAGGGTGAATTTCGGTCTTCATGATGCCTCTCTTGGTGCCCGGGACCAGATTAACAACCCGCCCGGGTGCGTTGTTCCGGGCCCGGCGGCGCTCAGATCGCGGGCCTCAGATCGACGGGGTGGCGTTCTTGGCCACCTCGGCCAGGAACTCGTCGTTGGTGCGGGTGGTCTTGATCCGGTCCATGAGCAGCTCCAG
>DASXZS010000123.1:0-3816 GCA_036501785.1 Acidimicrobiales bacterium
GGCTGCCATGCCGACGATCGGCTTGTTGAGACGGGTTGCACCGAGCGAGCCGTAGAACGGGGCGCCACCGAAGGCGAAGACACCACCGTCGGCCGCCACCAGCCAGTACCCGCCCCGGTCGGAGGCCATGGCCGCGCCGACGACCGGCGCGTTCAGTCGCCGGCCGCCGGTGGACCCGCAGAACGGCTGGCCAAAGGCGAACACGCCGCCGTCGCGCGCCACCAGCTCGTAACCGGCTCGGGCGGCCGAGGGCACGACGCACGCCGGCCATGGTCGGCTGAGGGGACCAACCGTGCCGGATAGCCCGGGACCGTGGTGGAACTCCGGCCAGGAGCCGGCCCCGACGGCCAGGGCGCCGTTCGACCCGGGGATTTCGTAGTGCTCGATCACGCCCCAGGTCTCACCGTCCGGTGATCCGATGTAGCCGGCGATGGTGATCCCGATGTCGCTATTGGGATCGGCGGTCACGAGCGGGGCGTTCTGAAAGCCGACCTGCGATCCCAGGACGGCAATCTGCGCGCCGCTGCGCCCGTCGAGGACCTCCACTCCGTGGACGGTCGGTACCAGCAAATCCTGGTATCCCTGTCCGGTCAGGTCGGCGGTCACCACCGAACCGATCACTCGGCCGATTACCGGGGTGGCCCAGATGGGCCGCCCGCTGGCCCCGTCGAGGACCCAGACGGACCCGCCTTGGTTTCCTCGGTCGGTGCCCTCGACCACGTCGAGCCGCCCGTTGCCGAGCACGTCCGCCAGGCCGGGACTGCTGAACGTCGACCCGTCCAGCTTGTCCGACCACTGCGGCTGACAGTCGGGGTTGAAGGCCATGACCTTGTTGGTGTCGCTGGCGCCGGGAAAGAAGGCTCCAGTACCCACCACCATGCCGGTGTTCCCGTCCGCCAGGAAAGGCCCGACTGCCGGCGACGAGTCGACGGTCTGGGTGGTGTGGTAATCGCACACCAGCCCGCCCGAGCTGTTGAGCACCCGCAGGTGCCCACCCTGCGGGTAGGCCTGGCCGAGGGCGTAGCCGGCGGTCTGATCGCCGCCTTCGACTACCTCACGCTGTCCGGTGCCGTACAGATCGGCGATCACCGCCGTCGAGAAGTTGCTGTCGGAGGCGTAGAACGGCCATCCCGTCAGCGTCTGGCCATTGGTGGCGGAAAGGGCGTAGGCCTGCTGGCCGAGCGATCCGGCGACGACGTCGGTGCGCGTCTGCAAGGCGCCGACCGGGAGCGAAGCCTGCACCCCGGATGACGGGCTGCGGTCGCCAGGGGGATTCGATGGCACGTTGACCCAGAGCCGATTCCCTGCTGGCCCCCAGGCCTCGTACCCGCCGCGCTGGGGTTCGATGGCGTCGCCCACCCCGGCGAACACCGAGTCGTACCGTCCCTGCAGCACCGCGACCGACGGGGTCGAGTCGATCGGGTGCCCGGCCGCGACTGGCCACCCGGGCACCACCGAACCGTTGGACAGGTGGTAGGCGTACACGTGGCCGCTCCGGTCCCCGACCACCACGGCGGGGCCGCCCGCGTCGAGGGTGGCCACATTGGGCGACGATTCCGCGATCGGGGCGTCCGTGTCGTTGAGGGGGCCGGTCGACCAAGCCAGGTTGAACGTCGGGGCGTCCTGCCCGCTGGCGGGCAGGGCACCGCGGCTGGCGATGGTGGCCATTGTCCCGGCCACCACGACCAGCGCCATCGCCGTCTGCCGCCGCCGTAGAGATCTCCGCGCCGCCTCGGTACCCAACTGTCGTCACGTTACACGGCTCCCGAGACTCTCTTGGTGCGGGCGAAGGGCTTACAGAGCCTGCAGGGCCTCGATCAGCGCTCCGGCGCCCTCGTCGATCTCGGCGCTGGTTATCGACAACGGCGGGGCGATGCGCAGCACGTTGCCGTGGGCTCCGCCTTTGCCCACGAGGACCCCACGCTGGCGGCAACCTTCCAGGGCGGCGGCGGTGGCGGCCGGGTTGGGCGCCATGCCACCTGGTTGTACCAGCTCGATCGCGACCATGAGGCCGCGGCCTCGCACCTCGCCCACGACCGGGAGCTTCCCGACGACGGGGGCCAACTGGTCCATGAGTTGGTTGCCGCGGGATAAGGCGTTGGCTTGTAGATCGTGTGAGAGCAGGTACTCGAGGTTGGCGAGGGCGCCGGCCGTCGCCAGTGGGTTGCCGCCGAACGTGGAGATGGAGTTGGCTCGCACCGAGTCGACGAGCTCCGCCCGGCCCGCGATGCCGCCGATGGCCAGCCCATTTCCCAGACCCTTGGCGAACGTCAGCAGGTCGGGGGTGATGCCGTGCGCCTGGTAGCCCCAGAAGTGGGCGCCCGTGCGCCCCCAACCGGTCTGGACCTCGTCGGAGATGAAGAGAATGCCGTACTCGTCGAGGACGCCTTTTAAGGCCGCGAAGAAGCCGTCGGGTGGGATCACGAAGCCCGCCACGCCCTGTATGGGCTCGGCGATCAGGCACGCCACGTCGCCGGCCGTCGCGGTCTCGATGACGTCGCGGAGGTCCGCGGCGCAGGCGGCGATGAACTCGGCGTCGGGCAGATGGCCGAAGGGGCTGCGGTACCGGTACCCCCCGTGCACGTAGCTCACGTTGACCGGGGTCAGGCTCGACGCCGACCAGATGCGCAGACCGGTCGTCGCCATGCTGGCAAACGACCGCCCGTGGTAGCTGTGGCGTAGCGCCAGGACCTGGTTGGAGCGGCGAGCGGTGCAGCACAGCTGGAGGGCGGTGTCGTTGGCTTCGCTGCCCGAGTTGACCAGGAACACCTTTGCGCCGGGAATGCCGGACAGCGCCGAGATGCGCTCGGCCAGCTCCACCATGGGGCGCACCAGGTACGAGGTGGAGGAATGCAACATCCGGCCGGCCTGGGTGCGGATGGCGTCGACCACCTCGGGCACGGCGTGTCCGGTCATGGTGGTGAGGATCCCGCCGAAGAAGTCGAGGTAGGTGCGACCCTCGCCGTCGGTCACCCGCCGACCGGACCCCGACACCAGTTCGATCGGTTCGTCGTAGAGGAGGTTCAGCCAGGCGGGCATGACCCGGCGATGCCGGGCCAGGAGCTCGGCATGGGCTGATTCGGAGTTGGGCACGCCGCCGAGTGTGGCGCCTGGCCCGGCCGGACTCAAATGGCTCGTGCTAGGGGCCCGGTTCGAGCGCCTCGGCCGCGGCGGTGAGGACGTCGAGGTGGGCGTCGAGGCCGGCCAGCCCCGAGCCCATGGTGTTAACCGCCACGTGCGTCGCTCCCTCGGTGCGCCACCGGTCGGCATGTTTGACCAACTCGTCGACGCCGCCTGGACCCCAGGTGATCCGGCCCTCCATACCCAGGGCCGCCGGATCCCGACCAGCGGCCCGGGCGGCTTCGTCGACGAGGGCCCGGGCCTCGTCGAGTCTGGGGCCGGGTGGCACCTGCGGGAACCAGCCGTCCGCCAGGCGACCGATGCGCCGGAAGACAACCGGCGACTGCCCCCCGAGCCATATGGGGATGGGCCGTTGCACCGGGAGGGGTGCTAACCCGGCGCCGGTCACCCGGTCGAAGCGGCCCTCGTGGGTGACAGACCGTTCGGTCCACAGGCTACGCAACAGACCGATCTGCTCCTCCTCCCGCTGGCCGCGGCTGGTGAAGTCCTGTCCGAGCGCCTGGTACTCCACCGCATTCCAGCCGACGCCGATACCAAGGCGAAAGCGCCCTTCGGCCAGGATGTCGACCTCGGCGGCCTGCTTGGCGAGCAAGGCCGTCTGGCGCTGTGGGGCGATGATGATGCCCGTCACCAGCTCGACCCGGGTGATGGCCGCCAGGAACCCGTACAAGACGA
>DASXZS010000124.1:0-5628 GCA_036501785.1 Acidimicrobiales bacterium
GGGGTCGCGGTCGGGGTCGCGGCCGGGGTGGCGGGGGTGGCGGGGGCGGCGGCCGGGATGGCCCGCATGCCGGCGAGCCCGTCGAGGGCGGCCCCGCGTAGCAGCGCCAGGACGACGGTCTCCGCCTGATCGTCCATGGTGTGGCCGGTCAGCACGCCGGGTGGCAGGACCTGGTAGCGGGCCCGGCGGGCCCGGGCCTCGAGATCGGGGCCGGCCGGCACGGCCACGGCCCGCGTCTCCCACGGCAGCCCGTAGCGCCCCGCCGCCTCGGCCACCACCTCGGCCTCCGCAGCCGAGCCGGGGCGGAGCCCGTGGTCAACGTGGATGGCGACGGCGTCGAGCCCGGCCCGCGCCGCCAGGACCAGCAGGGCCAGCGAGTCGGTCCCGCCGGACACGGCCAGGGCGAGCGGGCCGGTCGCCTTCGGGAAGGCACACCGGGCCAACAGCCGGTCGACCAGCTGCGGCGCCCCGGGCGGATCCGCGCCGGACTCGAGGGACGCCATCAGCCGACGGTGGCGGGGGTCGGCCCAGCGGCGATCCGGGCGATCCAATCCCCGGGCGTCCGGATCTCCGGCCAGCTGGGAAGCCAGCCCGGGCCCTCCCACACCTTCGCCAGCAGATCGCGGCCGCCGGCGCCCTCCACCGCCTCGATGAACCGTTCGCCCTGCTCGTACTGGCGCAATTTGGCGTCCATGCCGATCACCGAGCTCAGGATCTTGGCCACGCCGCGCTGGCGCCGACGCTGCTTGAGCACCAGGCCGAACCAAGCCGCGTGGGGGATGCGATCCGCCCCGGCCCGGTCCATGGTGATGTCGCCGTGACCTTCGAGCAGGCTCATGAGGCCGCCGATCTCCTGGATGGCCGCATACTGTTCCGGCCCGGCGATGAGCGTCAGCAGGCCGCCTTCGTCGAGCGGATTGCGCCCGGCCCGGATCTCGTCGACCGACCGGCGCAGTGCCGCCAGCAAATGCTTCGGGTCGGGATCGATGCCGGCGAGGGTGCGCTCGACCAGCGACAGGAAGTGCTCCCGCATCCAGGGCACCCCGGTGAACTGGGCCCGATGAGTCACCTCGTGCAGCGCCAACCACAGACGGAACTCCCGCGTTGGGAAACCGTACTTGCGTTCGATCGACACCACGTTGGGACCGACGTAGTACACCATGTCCTGGTCTTCGGGGTGCTCGTCCTCGATGAGGAGCTGGTCGTACTGTCCGAGCACCCGGGTGGACATCCAGCCCAGCACCAACCCCACCTGGGCGCCGGTAGCCCGGCGGGACACCGAGGCCGGCATCGGGCTCCAGGATCCACCATTGCGATCGAGTTGGGCCCCGAGCTTGTCGGTGACGGGACGGAGCAGTCGTTGAAAGGACGCCACGTTGGCGCGCACCCACTCGGGACGGTCCGCCACCCGGGCCCGAGCGGGACCGGCCAGGGACCGCAACCCGGTCTCGGCCGCCACCAACTCCTCGGCCACCGCCGTCAGCTCCTCGAACTCCGCCTCGAGGGCCCGCCGCTCGTACGCCGTCAGCGCCACCTGCCGGCGGGCCACCCGGGTCGCCACGTTGATGGCCGTGTCCCAGGCGATCAGCTCAGCCATCGGCGCACCAACGCATAGGTCATCGTATCGTCGGCGTTTCGGCCCATGCGTTCGGCCTGTCGACCCAGCCCGCGGGTCCGGCGTCCGTCGGAGGATCAGGCGATCTTCTTGCCGCGGGTGCGGGGCACGGCCATGGGCTCGTGCTGATAGCAGTACTTGCCGTTGTTGTAGATCGACAGCTTGGTACCGCAGCCAGCCTCGCGGCACGTCCGATTCTTGGCGAACGCCTTGGACGGCCGTTCGCTGCCACTAAGGCTGTGTCCTCCGAGAGATCGTTCACTCATCACTTCACCTAACGCTCACCGGGCCGGCCGGATTCCTGCCTCGCTATACGAGCTTCGGGGGCGGATCGGATGCCTTGGCCAACACTTCGGCCACCCGCTGGCGGAGCCCGTCGGGAACCTGGTCCCGGCAGCACCGGGCGATAGCCATCTTGAGCTCGGCTTCGAAGTCGAACGCCTCCAGGCAGGGCGAACACTCGTCCAAGTGGTGCTGGATGGCCCGCCGCCGCTCTTCCGTCAACTCGCCGTCGAGGAAGTAGTAGAGCGTACGAAGCGCCTCGTCGCAGTCCCCACCCTTGTCCGGTTTGCTCATGTTGACGTGCCTGCCTGTCGGTCCATCTGGATGCCTGCGGTTGCCTGCTGGGCGACAACGCCGCCCTAAGGAGCGTCGACGGCCGGCGTCACCAGCCCTCGCTCCATTCCAAATTCATGCAACGTCTTCTGCAGCGCCTTTCTTCCGCGATGCAACCGGCTCATCACCGTACCGATCGGTATGTCGAGGATGTCGGCGATCTCCTTGTAGGAGAACCCTTCGACGTCGGCCAGCAGCACAGCCAGGCGGAACTGTTCGGGCAGGGCCTCGACGGCCTCCTTGACATCACTTTCCGTGAAGTGCTCGAGGACTTCCTCCTCGGCGCTGCGGCCGGCGCTCACGGCCTCCAGGCCGCCGAGCCGCCGGTACAGGTACAGGTCTTCGACATCGTCGATGTCGGTCTGCTCCGGGCGGCGCTTCCGCGCCCGGTAGGAGTTGATGAAGGTGTTGGTCAGGATGCGGTACAGCCAGGCCTTGAGGTTGGTGCCCTCCTTGAACGACCCGAAGGCCCGGTAGGCCTTGAGGTACGTCTCCTGGACCAGGTCTTCCGCGTCGGACGGGTTGCGCGTCATGCGCAAGGCCGCGCTGTAGAGCGATCCCATGTGCTCCATTGCCAGTTCCGCGAACTGGGCCTGGTCGGCCATGCGAGCCACCCTACTCGGGGCGTGTGACCGCCTCGGAGCGACTTTCCGGGGACCGCGAGCCCGCGGGAGTCAGCACGCCGCGCTGCCGCCGGCGCAACCCGCCCGGACCAGGTGCTCGCCGAGCTCGGTCCCGATCCGCCAGTCCAGGGCTGCGGCCGGGCTGGCATCGACGACTTCCTTGGCAAGCGGCCGGAGCCGGCGCACCAGCTCGGAGTGCCGGCGTACCTGCTCGGAGTGCCGGCCTACCTGCTCGGAGTGCCGGCGTACCTGCTCGGGCGGCATCGGGTCCACCACATCGCCGACCACCTGGGGTGGTCATGACCGCCAGGTCATGGCCCTGCACCCGGCCCTCGATCAGCTCCGCGAGGTTTGGTGAAGGAGTAGCCCCGGCTGAGCATCTCACCGATCAGGCGGTCCGGGGTGGATTCCCATAGGTTGTCCGCACCAACGCTCGTGGGGAGGCGTCAAGACACATGAACGTGACGGTGCTTGGAGCCGGCTCGTGGGGGACGACGGTGGCCAGTCTCACCACCGACCTCAACCCGACCATCCTGTGGGCCCGCAACCCGGAGGTCGCGGCCGAGATCAACGACCACCACAGCAACGCCACCTACCTCCCCACTGTCACGCTCCCCCGGCGCCTGCGGTGCACCCCCGACCTCGAGGAGGCTGTCCGTAGCGCGGATGTGCTCATCGTCGGGGTCCCCTCCAAGGGTTTCCGCGGCGCCCTCGAGGACTGCCGCAAGTGGATCCGCCCCTGGATCCCGGTCGTCAGCCTGACGAAGGGCATCGAGTCGGGCAGCCTGCTGCGCATGACCCAGGTCATCGAGGAGCTGCTGCCCGGCCATCCGGCGGCCGCCCTCAGCGGCCCCAACCTGGCCCGCGAGATCATGGCCGGCCAGGCTGCCGCCAGCGTGATCGCTACCGAGGACCTCGGGGTGGCGGCGGCCCTGCAGGAGGTGCTGCGCCACCGCCTGTTCCGGGTCTACCGCAATCACGACGTGGTGGGCTGCGAGATCGGCGGCGCGCTCAAGAACGTCATCGCCATCGCCGCCGGCATCGGCGAAGGGCTGGGCGTCGGCGACAACACCCGGGCCGCGGTGATGACCCGCGGCCTCGCCGAGCTGGCCCGCTTGGGGGTCGCCATGGGCGCCGAGCCACAGACCCTCGCCGGCCTGGCCGGCATGGGCGATCTGGTCGCCACCTGCATGAGCCCGTATAGCCGCAACCGCACCGTCGGCGAGTTGCTCGGTAGGGGAAAGCCGCTCGAGGAGATCCTGTCCGAGATGCAAATGGTGGCGGAGGGCGTCGGCACCGCCCGCACCGCCCTGGCCCTGGCCGAGCAGTACCAGGTTGAACTGCCCATTTGCGAGGAGATCCACAAGGTGGTGATGGGACAGCAGGGGCCTGTCGACGCCTACCGGGGCTTACGCGCCGCCGGTCATGAAGCTGACCCGGGCTAGCTGCCGGCTCGCCGCCGCCCGCCGGCCGTCCGGCGGTGCCCCGACCGACGAGACCAGCTAGCCGCCGGCGCCCGGTTCGCGGACTTGGGCGGTTTCGAGGCGGATACGCAGGCCCGCGTGCAGGACGGTCACCGCCAGGGCCGCGCCGGCGCCCTCGCCGGCCCGCAGCCGCAGATCCAGGATGGGTTCCAGCCCGAGGGCCTCGAGGACCGCGCCGTGGCCCGCCTCGCGGCTGCGCTGGCCGGCGATGAGATGGGCGGCGACGGCCGGCTCCAGGTCGACGGCGATAAGGGCGGCCACCGATGTGGCCATCCCGTCGAGGACGACCACCCCGCCGCCGGCGGCGGCACCCAGCACCACGCCGGCCAGAACGGCGAACTCTCCCCCACCCAACGCCGCCAGGAGCCGGCGGGGTTCCCGTAGTCCCGCCACTCGCGCCCCGGCCCGCTCGACTACCTGGCGTTTGGCCACGACCATCGCCGAGTCCGAGCCGGCCCCCAGCCCGACCAGCGAGGCGGGGTCGGCACCGAGCAGCGCCGCGGCCAGCGCCGCGGCCACCGTGGTGTTGCCGACACCCACTTCGCCGAGGGCCACCAACATCCGTCCGGACGCCACCTGGGCGCCCCGCCTCATGAGCCGCTCCACGTCGCCGGCGGACAGCCCATCCGAGTGGACAAGGTCACCCCGGTCATCCAAAGGGCGAGCCGGGACGGCGCCTTCGAGCGGGGGGCCCTCGACGCCGGCATCGACCACCACCACGTCCAGGCCGGCAGCCCGGGCAGCCACCGCCCCCACCGAGGTGCCGGCGACCGCCGCTTCGGCGACGTGGCGGGTGACCGGGGTCGGGTAGGCGGACACCCCGTGGGCCGTGACCGGGTGGTCGGCGGCCGCCATCACCAGCGCCCCGCCGGCGGGCGGTGGACCCAAGGCCAGGATGCGGTCGATGGCCCGGTCCAGGGCCCCCAAGGAGCCCGGGGCGGTGAGAATCCGGTCGCCACTGTCGTGGGCGGCGACGACGGCCGCAGGACGGGGGGCAGCAACTGTGGCCACCCGGGACATCGGCGGGTTCGGGACCTCGCCGACGCCCCACCGCTCCCGCACCACCAGGTCGTGGAGGGACAGCCGCTGCGACCACCCCCGCCGCTCCAAGCCCGGCGCCGGCGGGCGCTCGTCGGGCCACCCCAGACACAACCACCCGAGGGTGGCCACTCCCTCCGGGGCGCCGACCAGGCCCGCCAGCTCCCCCGGCTCGAACAACGTGACCCAGCCCACCCCGAGGCCCTCGGCCCGAGCCGCCAGCCAGAGGTTCTCGATGGCACACGCGCACGAC
>DASXZS010000125.1:0-2147 GCA_036501785.1 Acidimicrobiales bacterium
AGTCGTCGGCCGTGATCTCCTCGTCGCCCTGCCGGCCCAGGAGCACCACCTCGTCGCCCGGTCCTACCGACATGTCCTCGCCGCAGTCGACCATGATCTGGTCCATCGTCACCATCCCGGCCAACGGGCGCCGCTTCCCTCCGATGAGCACCTCGAAGCCCTTGGTGAACAGTGCCCGGGGTACACCGTCGGCGTAGCCGATGGGAACCGTGGCGACGAGCGACCGTTTCTCTAAGGCCCGCATGCGCCCGTAGGACGGCCGCTCGCCCTCGTCACACATGCGGACGGACACCACGCGCGCCCGCAGCGACAGGGCCGGGCGCAATGTCTCCCCTCCGGCCGCCGCGGTGAAGGCGGCGGTCACCGCCGGGCCCGGCAGATACCCGTACAGTCCGATGCCGCAGCGGACCATGCCGTAACGCGCCCCCGGAAAGGCGATCGCCCCCGCCGTGTTGGCGGCGTGGATGATGCTGGGGTCGATGTCGTCGCGGTGAAGCGCGGCCAGCAGGCCGTCGAAGCGCTCGAGCTGGCCCAGTGTGTAGGCGCGGTCCTCGGCACTCTCGCCGTCGGCCACCGAGAGGTGGGTCCACAGCCCCTCGAAGCGCAGGATCGGGTCGTCCACAATGGCCCGCACCAGCGCGGGGACGTCGGTCGCCTCGGCGCCGACCCGGTGCATCCCCGTGTCCACCTTGAGGTGGACCGACGTCGTCTGCCCGAGCAGGCGGGCCGCCCGCGCCATCTCCGCGATGCCCTCGGCGCTGTAGAGCGTCGGGGACAACGTGCACGACACCGCGGTCGCCGCGGCGTCGGCCCCGCATTCACTCAACAGCAGGATGGGGCCACGCACGCCGTGGCGGCGTAACTCCGCCCCTTCGTCGACCAGGGCGACGGCGACACCGATGGCGCCACCGGCCAGCGCCGCCTTCGCCACGGCCGGCGCGCCGTGGCCATAGCCGTGGGCCTTGACGACGGCGCAGACCTGGGCCGGGCGGGCCAGGCGCGACAGCAGCCGGGTGTTGTGGGTGATGGCAGCCAGATCGACCTCGGCCCAGGCCGGGCGGGAGCGACTCTGCGCCATGGTGGCCGCGTCGTCGGCCTCGACGGTGTCGGCCTTGGGACGGGTGGGGCCGCGTATGCCGGCGCGCAGGAGCTTGAACACCCCGTCAGCCATCGTCGCGCGCCGCGCTGAGAAAGGAGGCCACGAGGTCGGGCAGATCCCCGGCCACCAGGCCCTCGCTCCGGCCGTGTGACGCGGCCCTCCCGTGGACATGGGCGCCCAGGGCCGCCGCGATGTGGGGCGGCACGCCACGGGCGAGAAAGGCCCCGATCACACCGGAGAGCACATCGCCGGTCCCCGCCGTGGCGAGGGCCGGCACGCCGGCCGACGAGAGCAGCACGTCGGGGAAGGCACCCCCGGGGGCAGCCACCGCGGTGAGTGGCCCCTTGAGCAGGACGATGACGCCGAGCCGGGCGGCCAGGTCCCGGGCGGCGGCCAAGCGGTCGGGGCCGGGTGGCGACCCGGCCAGGCGGGCGTACTCGCCGTCGTGCGGGGTGAGGATCGTGGGCTCGGTGCGGCGCGCCAGGATCTCCCGGGCCGCATCGGCCTGGCCGAGGGCGGTGAGGGCGTCGGCATCGATCACCAGGGGGAGCGGGGCGCGGGCGACCACGTCGCGGATCTCGTCCTGGGTGAGCGGGCCGGTCCCGAGTCCTGGCCCGATGACCAGAGCACGGCACTTTTCCGTCGCCTCCAAGAACGGGCCGGCCCAACGGGGATCCGCGAGGTGCACCCGGACGGCCTCGGTGGGCCAGTTCCCCGACGGGTCCCCCGGTGTGGCCAGGCGGATCATGCCGGCCCCGGCGGCCAGGGCGCCCCGGGTGCACAGCACCGCCGAACCCTCCATACCCACCGAACCGGACGCCACGCCGAGGGCGGTGCTCCACTTGTGCGACTCCCGGGGGCGGAGCGGCACGGAGCGGGCGACGTCCGCATCTTGGACGATGGCGGCCCGGGATTCGGGCAGCGCGATCCCGATGTCCACCACCTGGACCACACCACTGTGTTCCGGACCGGCACCCTGCAGCAGTCCCGGCTTGTAGGCGGCGAAGGTAACGGTGTGGCTGGCCCGGAAGGGCGACCCGGACGCGGC
>DASXZS010000126.1:0-4832 GCA_036501785.1 Acidimicrobiales bacterium
CGACCCGGACGCTACCGTGCCGACATGCGGCTCCTCGACTGGCGGTCCCGCCGGCGCCGGCCGGCCCGGGTGGGAATGGCGGCGTCCGGTGTGGTCGGGGCGGACCCCGGCGGTTCGCCGATCCAGGTGGCGGTGGACGGCCCTCGAGTGGAGCTGTACTTCCTGACCAGCAGCTGCTACGGCTGCCGGGCCCTGTGGGACGCCTTCTCGGCGCGGCCTCGCCGTCCGACCGACCCCGCCGTCGTGGTGGTGACCCCGAGCCCGGAGACCGAGAGCTCCCGCCAAGTCAAGGCGCTGGCCCCCGCCCACCTTCCGGTGGTCATGTCCAGCGAGGCCTGGCACGCCTATGCGGTGACCCAGGCGCCCTGGCGGGTGGTGGTGGCCGACGGAGTGGTGGTGGCCGACGGAGTGGTGGTCGCAGACGGGCCGTCTCCGGCAGCCTGGCCTTAGCCGCGCCCGTCCCGCAGCCCGTCGACCGCGGCGACGATGTCGGCGAACACCTTGTCGATCGACTGCTCCCCGTCGATGTTGATCACCAGGCCCCGCCCGGCGTAGAAGCCCAGCAGCGGCCTGGTCTCGGCGTCGAAGACATCCAGGCGGTGGTTGATGGTGGCCTCGGTGTCGTCGCTACGCCCCTCTCGACTAGCTCGGGCCAGGACGCGCCGGCGCAGCTCGTCCCGGCTCACCTCCAAGTGGATCACCGCCTGCAGCTCCACCCCTTCCACCTGCTGAGCGATCCGGTGGGCCTCCTCGGCCTGCCGCCGGGTCCGGGGAAAGCCGTCCAGGACGTAGCCCCCCTGCTTGGCCGCTTCCAGCACCGGAACGGTGAGCATCTGGATGACCAGCTCGTCCGGTACCAGATCCCCCCGCTCGAGGTACTCCGCGGCCGCCTTGCCGATCTCGGTGCCCGATGCCACCTCTTTACGAAAGAGGTCCCCGCTGGAGAGGTGAACGATCTGATAGTGGGCCGCCAGCCGTTCGGCTTGGGTCCCTTTTCCGGCCCCCGGCGGGGCCACCATCAGCAGGCGCATGCGCCGTGACGCTATCGCCAGGAGGCCAGAAGACGCGGCGCTACCCCAACGCGGTGCGGACGGAGAGCTGCAGCGCGGCTGGAGTGAGATCCGAGAGGCGGAGGTGTCGGGCCCCCATCCGCGCCGCCAGCTCCCGAGCCAGACCCAGGGCGGGCTGACCCGCTGACCTTCCGGTGTCCTCCACGTCGATCACCACCGCTTCCACCCCCGCCCGGCGGGCCTCGTCAGCCGCCGCCGAAGCGGCTTCCAGCGGGTCGACGCCGGGTGGCCCGGCGGTGGCCCGACCGTCGGTGATGACCACCAACAACGGACGATGGGTGGCCGCTCGGACCGGCGCCGTGGCCACGGCCAGGGCGGTCGACAGTCCCGCCGCCAGCGGGGTCCGGCCACCCGTCGGCAGCTGCGCCAGGCGGGCCTGAGCGACCTCGACGCTGCCGGTGGGGCGCAGCAGGACCGTGGCGTCGTCGCCACCGAAGGCCACTAGCGCCACCAGGTCCCGGTGCTGGTAGGCGTCGGTCAGCAAGCCCAGCACCGCCCCCTTGGCGGCCTCCATGCGCTGCGGGGCCCCCATGGACCCCGACGCATCGACTGCGAGCACGATGAGGCTGGCCGTGCGCTGGACCCGCACCGCCTGCCGGAGGTCCTCGGGCCCAACCCGCGGCTGCCCCGGCGCGGCTGAGACCCGGGCCGCGGCCCGGCGCACGGTGGCGCCCACGGCGACCGAGCCGATCGGCCCGTCCGGGGCGCGGTCGCCGACAAGCCGCCCCCGCGGGGCCTCGGACGGGACCCGCCGCCCGGCCGCGTTTGGCGAGTGCCGGCGGTCGGCGGGACCAGCCACCGGCGCCGGGGGGCGCATGGCTGGCCCGGGATCAGCAGGAGGTCGCTCACCCCCGGCACCCTCCGAGAGGTGCTCGTCGAGGGCCTGGGCGAGGCGTTCCTGGTCGAGGCCAGCGGGCTCCAGCGGGTCGCGGCGCGCCCGGTGGGCCAAGGCCAGGGGCGCGACCCGCCGCACGTCGGTCTCGGTGGCGGTCGAGCGTCCTTCCCACCCCGCCAGGGCGGCCGCGGCCCGGCAGATCGTCAAGTCGGCTCGCAAGCCCTCGGCGCCGACGGCGCTGCACAGGGCCACGATGGCCTCGACCATTTCGTCCGGCAGCACGGCCGGCCGGGCCCTCGCCAGTCGGCCGGCGAGCTCGGCTTCGCCGTCGGCCAAGGTCGTAGCCACACCCTCCGGATCGGCGTCGAACGCCAAGCGGCCTCGGACCGCGGCGGCCCGCGTCGCTGGATCCAGTGAGGCCCGGACATCCACGGCCAGCCCGAAGCGGTCCAGCAGCTGGGGCCGCAGGTCCCCCTCCTCCGGGTTCATGGAGCCGATCAGCACGAAGCGGCTGGAGTGCACGTGGGAGATCCCTTCGCGTTCCACCCGGTTGATGCCGCTGGCCGCCACGTCGAGGAGCACGTCGACCAGGTGGTCGGGCAAGAGGTTGATCTCGTCGATGTACAGGACGCCCCCATCGGCCGCGGCCAGCAACCCCGGGGCGAAGCGGTACTCGCCGCCGGTCAAGGCCGCGGCCAGGTCCAAGGTGCCGACCAGCCGGTCCTCGGTCGCGCCGATCGGCAACTCCACGAAGGGCGCCTGGCCAGGAAGCAGGGCGGCCAGGCCCCGGGCCAGGGTGGATTTGGCGCTCCCCTTCTGACCCCGCAACAGCACCCCGCCGATGCCGCGGTCGACGGCGTTGAGGACCAGGGCCAGCTTGGGCTCATCGAGTCCGACCACCGCCGAGAACGGCAGCTGTCCCTCGCTCATCGCGACTCCTCCCAGCCTTCGGCCTCGAGCACCGCGGCCCGCAACGTCTGCACCGCGCCAGCTGAGGGCGCCCAGAGCCCCCGCTCCGCCGCCTCCAGGAGCCGCTCCGCCATGGCGCGTAAGGCCCACGGGTTGGAGGCCTCCAGGAACTTGCGGATCTCGGGGTCTGCGACGTAGGCGTCGGTGACGCGCTCGTACATCCAGTCCTCCACCACGTGGGCCGTGGCGTCGTAGCCGTACAGGTAGTCGACGGTGGCGGCCAGCTCGAAGGCGCCCTTGTAGCCGTGGCGGGTCATGGCCGAGATCCACTTGGGATTGAGTACCCGCGTGCGCACCACCCGGGCCACCTCCTCCTCCAGGCTGCGGACCCGGGGCCGGGCCGGATCGGCGGAATCGCCGAACAGGGCGGCCGGGGCCCGGCCGGACAGGGCCCGCACCGTGGCGATCATGCCGCCGTGGTCCTGCAGGTAGTCGTCGGAGTCGAAGATGTCGTGCTCACGGTTGTCCTGGTTCTTGACGGCCACGTCGATGAGGGCGAACCGACGGCGCATGGCATCCGCGGCGGGGACACCCATGCCGGCCCGCCCGTAGCTGTAGCCGCCCCAGGCCACGTAGACGGCGGCCAGGTCCTCGTCCCGGCGCCAGTCGCGGCTCTCCAGCAGGGGCAGGATCCCAGAGCCGTAGGCGCCGGGTTTGGCGCCGAAGATGCGCGGGTCGCCGTCCGCGAACCCGGCCAAGGCCACCGCGTCGTCCAGCAGGGCGATGAGATGCGGAAAGGCGTCGCGGAAGAACCCGGAGATGCGCAGCACCACGTCGATGCGGGGGCGCCCCAACTCGTCGTCGGGGATCAGCTCGATGCCCGTCACCCGACCGGATTCGGCTTGCCAGACGGGCCGGACCCCGAGCAGGGCCAAGGCCTCCGCCACGTCGTCGCCGCCCGTGCGCATGGCCGCTGTCCCCCACACCACCAGGCCCACGCTGGCCGGGTAGCGGCCTTCGTCGGCCAGGTGCCGGGCCAGCAGCTGGTCGGCCAGACCTCGGCCCACGTCCCACGCCAGCCGGCTGGGCAGGGCCTGGGGGTCGACGGAGTAGAAGTTCCGCCCGGTGGGCAGGACGTGCGCCATGCCGCGGGTCGGGGCTCCGCTCGGTCCCGGCGCCACCCAGCGGGCGTCGAGGGCGGCCAGCACCGCGCCGATCTCGTCGGAGGTGCGGTCGAGCGCCGGGCCGAGAGTGCCCGACACCCAGGCCAGAACCTCGGCTTCGGCCAGGGAGCCGGGCCGGATCTCGCCGGCGAGGAGCCGCCGGCACTCGGCGTCCACGGCGTCGACTCCCGTCCGGGACGCATCCGGGCCGAGTCGGGCCGCGACCGCGTCGCGCAGCGATGGCACCGACCCCTGCGGCAGGCGGGTCAAGGCCGCCAAAAGATCCAGGCGGGCCTCGCCGGCAGGAGGCTGGCCGAGGACGTGGAGGCCGCCGCGAATCTGGGCGTCCTTGAGCTCGCACAGGTAGCCGTCGACATGATTGACCAGCTCGTCGAACGCCTCGCCTTCCGGGGCTGCAACCACGCCGAGGTCCCGGTGAAGCTCGGCGGAGACCAGCAGATCCCACACTTTTTCCCTGATGGCCGGGAGCTTCGACGGGTCGAGCGAGGCCACCTGGGCATGCTCGTCGAGGAGCTGTTCGAGCTGGGCCACCTCGTCGTAGGTGTCGGCCCGGGTCATGGGGGGCAGCAGATGATCGACGATGGTGGCGTGGGCCCGGCGCTTCGCCTGGGTGCCCTCGCCCGGATCGTTGACGACGAAGGGGTAGACGACCGGGAGATCGCCGAGGGCCACGTCGGGGAAGCAGGCGGCGGACAGGCCCACCCCCTTGCCGGGGAGCCATTCCAGCGTGCCGTGCTTTCCCGCGTGCACGATGGCATCGGCGCCCCACCCCTCGTCCAGCCACCGGTAGAACCCCAGGTAGTGGTGGGTGGGCGGCAGGTCCGGCGAGTGGTA
>DASXZS010000127.1:0-11905 GCA_036501785.1 Acidimicrobiales bacterium
ATCTTGGCGGTGGCGGTGCTGGGGGCGGGGGGATGGGTCGGCGTAGAAAGCTTGACTTCCGGCGACGTGGTGCGACATGCCCTGGCCTGGCCGGAGGTGGCCGCCGCTCTGGTCGGGGCGTCGCTGGTGACGGTCACGTTCGTCGTTCGCGGCACCTCGGTTGCGATCGGTCTGATGGAAATCCCGCTGGTCGTGGGAGTCGTCTATCTCCATCCGCAGGGGCTGCTGCTGGCGGCTGTCACCGCTCAGGTAGTGATCGGGCTGTGGAAGCGCCGGTCGCCCTCGAGGATGGTCTTCAACATCTTGAGCTATGTGGTCGCGACAGCGGTCGCGGTAGCGGCCTACCATGCCGTCGCGGGCGAAGCGTCGCCGGTATCGGTCCGGGGTTGGCTGGCGTGCGCGGCGGCGGCGGTCGTGGCGAACGGCACCCTGGACGTCACCGTTTTCGCCGTTGTCGGCGTGAGCACCTGGCGCTGGCCGCGGGCGGAAATGTTGACGGCAATGCGTGCCACGGCGACGTCGCTCCCGATTGCGGTGGTGGTGGTGCTGTCGGCGGTCAACGCCATCTGGGCCAGCCGGCTGGCCTTCGTGCTGTTTGCGGGCTTGGGCGTCATGGCAGCGCTCGGGCAGCGGTCCAGCACCGAGCTCCGCCGCCGCTACGCCAACCTGGAGCGGCTGTACCGGTTCGCCGAGCGCACGAGCGGGTTGGCTGAAGTTGACGACGTGGTTGTTTCGATCCTGCGCCATGCCAGGGAGGTCATTGGGGCTGGGGTGGCCGAACTGGTGTTACCCGACGGCCCGGCCTGCCTGTCCTACCAGCTCGACGCTGACGATCAACTCATAAGTTCTGTTCGGGAAGATCAGGGCGGTTTTGCGCGACTGGTCCATGCCGCGGGCGTGGGGATGGTGGCCTCGCGGGTGGACGGGGATGCCGACGTCGACGAGGCTCTCACAGAGCGGGATCTTCGCAACGCCATGGCCGCGCCGATCACGTTCGGTGACGACCTCCGAGGCGTGCTCATCGTAGGGAACCGGCTAACGTCCGGCACGTTCGACGCCGAGGATCTCCGGCTGTTCGAGGTGCTGGCGACCCACAGTGCCGTAGCCATCCGTGGGGGTCGTCTACTGGACCGGTTACGCCGCGAGGTCACGGCCCGGGAACACGAGGCGCTCCATGACGGGCTGACGGGGCTGGCGAACCGGAACCTCTTTGACCGATATCTCGAGACCACCCTCAGGGAGCGCTCCGTCGGGCGCTTGGTGGCCGTCATGCTCATGGACCTCAACGGGTTCAAGGAGATCAACGACACCATGGGTCACCACATCGGTGACTCCGTGCTGAGGGAGGTGGCCGCCCGGCTGACGGGGCGGATCAGCGAGCACGGCATCGTGGCCCGCTTGGGCGGTGACGAATTCGGCTTCGTCCTCCCGGACCTGGCCGATGTGGAGCAGGTCGGCGACATGAGCCGGGCCGTCCTGGAGGAGCTGGTGCGCCCGGTCACGGTGGACGGCATCGCCCTGGAGATGCGGGCCAGCCTCGGGGTCACGGTGGCGCCCGAGCACGGCGAGGAGCACACCATCCTGCTGCGCCGAGCCGACATCGCCATGTACGCGGCCAAGAGCGCCGGCGGCGGCATCGAGGTGTACGACCCGAGCGGCGACCGGCACAGCACCCGGCGCCTCATCCTGGCCAACGAACTGAGGGCCGCGCCGCGTACCGATGCCATAGAGGTGTGGTACCAGCCCGTAGCGGATCTGGCCAGCGGTCAGGTGCTCGGCTGTGAGGCGCTCATGCGGTGGAACCACAGCCTGCACGGTTCCATCCCGCCAGACGAGTTCATCCCGCTGGCGGAGCAGTCCGGCATCATCGGCGAGCTGACCTGGTGGATGCTCGACGCCGCCATCCGGCAGGTCCGGGAGTGGCAGGACCGGGGCCTCGCGCTCGGCGTCTCGGTCAACGTCACCGCCCGGACCTTGCTCGAGGCCGATCTGCTGGACCGCCTGGCGCAGCTGCTGGCGATCACCGGCGTCGAAGCCCGCTGGCTCACCCTGGAGCTGACCGAATCGTCGATCATGGCGGACCCCGACCGGTCGAGCCGGGTGCTGGCGGCGCTGGGCGACCTGGGGGTGCGGATCGCCATCGACGACTTCGGCACCGGCTATTCCAGCCTGACCCGCCTCAAGCAACTGCCGATCCACGTTGTCAAGATCGACAAGTCGTTCGTGATGTCCATGTGCGTCGACGAGGGCGACGGGGCCATCGTGCGGTCGACCATCGAGTTGGCCCGCAACCTGGGCCACGTGGTGGTCGCCGAGGGGGTCGAGGATCAGGCCACCTGGGACCAACTGGCGGCGCTGGGCTGCGACTGGGCCCAGGGGTTCTATCTGGCCCGGCCGATGCGGGCCCCCCTGTTCGACATCTGGCTGCGCCAACGCCGGCGCGGCCACCTGTCAGTGGTCCCGCCGGCGGAATCCGCCACGGGGGCCTAGGCGCCTGGGTCCTGCTCGCCGGGCGCCTGCTCGCCGGGCGCCTGCTTGCCGGGCGCCTGCTCGCCGGGCGCCTGCTCCCCTGCGGCCTGCTCGTCGGCGGCCTGCCCCCCTTCGGATTGGGCCGCCCACCAGGCGTCGAGGCGGCGGCCGGCCTCCTCGGGGCCGAGCGGTCCTTCCTCCAGGCGCAGCTCGAGCAGAAAGGACAGGGCCTCCCCGACCGCACGCCCCGGTTTGAGCCCCAGACGGGCCATGACCTGGTTGCCGTCCAGGTCGGGCCGGATGGCGGCCAGTTCCTCGAGGGCCTGTAGCTCGGCGATCCGGGCTTCGAGCTCGTCCATGCGGCGAGCCAGGGCCCGGGCCTTGGCGGCGTTGCGGGTGGTGCAGTCACAACGGGTGAGCTCGTTGAGCAGCTCCAGCAGCGGCCCGGCGTCACGGACGTAGCGGCGGACCGCGCTGTCCGTCCAGCCCATCCGGTAGGTGTGGAACCGCAGGTGCAGGTCCACCAGGCGACTGACCGTCTCGATGTCCTCGCTGGAGTACCGCAGGGCCTTCATGCGGTCGCGCGTCATCCGCGCCCCCACCACCTCGTGGTGGTGGAACATCACCACCCCCCTCGGTCCAAACGATCGGGTCTTGGGCTTGCCCACGTCGTGGAACAGCGCAGCCAGGCGCAGCAGCCGCTTGGGCGAAGTGTTCTCCACGACCGCGATGGTGTGCGCCAGCACATCCTTGTGGCGGTGGATCGGATCCTGCTCCAGGGCCAGGGCCGGCAGCTCGGGGAGGAACTCCTCGGCCAGGCCGGTGCGGACCAGGAACCACAAGCCCTCCCCCGGCTTGTCGACCACCATCAACTTGTCCAGCTCGTCGCGGATGCGCTCGTCAGAAACGATGTCCAACCGGGCTCGCAGGGTCATGACCGCACCAGTGAGCGCGGGGTCCGGGACGAGGCCGTAGCCGGCGATGAAGCGAGCCGCCCGCAGCATGCGCAACGGGTCGTCGCTAAACGACTCCTCCGGGGCCAGCGGGGTCCGCAGCCGGCGGGCGGCCAGGTCGGCCACCCCGTCGAAGGGATCGATCAGCGTGAGGTCGGGCAGCGACAGGGCCATAGCGTTGACGGTGAAGTCCCGCCGCGATAGGTCCGCCTCGACGGCGTCGGCGAAGACCACATCGGGCTTCCGGCTGTCGGCGTGGTACGCCTCAGCCCGATGGGTGGTGACCTCGATGCGCCTCTGGCCCAGCCGCAGCCCGATGGTGCCGAACCGCCGGCCCTGGTCCCACACCGCGTCGGCCCAGCCCCTGACCAGGCGCTCGATGTCTTCGGGCCGGGCGTCGGTCGTGAAATCCAGGTCGGCCTCGTCGTCCAGCCGGCCCAGGACGGCGTCGCGCACCACGCCGCCGACGAGGTAGAGGCGAAAGCCGGCGGCGCGAAAGCGAGCCGCCATCTCGCTCGTCTCGTCGACCAGAGGTCGCAGTCGCTCAGGGATCACGACCGGCAGCGTACTGGGGTGGCCCCCGGGCACCCGGGCGGGTTTTCGGGTGGGCGCTCGCCGGCCCGCCGGCCCTACGACGTCGGCAGGAGGCCGGCGGTCTGCAGCGCCACCCGGAAGTCGTGGGGGTTGGTGGCGGCGGCGACCGCGGCTCGCAACGTGACCTCGCCGCTCTTGAACAACGAGAACAGACTCTGGTCGAACGTCTGCATGCCGTGGTACTCGCCGTCGGCGATGAGCTCTTCGATCGTCTCCCCGCCGCTGCCGGTGGGGTCGATGATGCGATCGGCGATCCGGCCGGTCACGACCATGGCCTCGATGGCTGGCACCCGGCCCTCCCCCGACGCGTGCGGGACCAGCCGCTGGCTGATGACGCCCTTGAGGACGCCAGCGAGGGTCAGCCGGATCTGGTTCTGCTGGAACGGGGGGAAGAAGTCGACGATGCGGTTCACGGTTTCGGTGGCGTTGGTGGTGTGCAGGGTGGACAGCACCAGGTGGCCGGTCTCCGCCGCGGTCAGCGCGGCGCCGACCGTCTCGGTGTCGCGCATCTCGCCGATGAGGATCACGTCGGGGTCCTGGCGCAGTACCCGGCGCATGGCCTGCCCGTAGTCGGCGGTGTCGGTGCCGATCTCGCGCTGGGACACGATCGAGCGCTTGTCGGGGTGGATGACCTCGATGGGGTCCTCGATGGTGACCACCACCGCGGCCCGGGTCTGGTTGATGTGATCGATCATGGCCGCCAGGGTGGTGGTCTTGCCGGACCCGGTCGGGCCGGTGACCAGCACCATCCCTCGCAGCTCCTCCGCCAGGCGGGTGACGATCGGGGGCAAGCCCAGATCCAGGGCGGACAGGGCCGCGGGGAGGACCCGGCGCAGCACCATCGCGGCGGTGCTGCGCTGCCGGAAGGCGTTGCCGCGGAAGCGCCCTAGCCCCTCGATCGACAACGAGAAGTCTGCCTCGCCGGTGCGATGGAACTCCTCGATGCGGTCGACGGGCATGACGATCCTCAGGCACTCGTCCACCTCGGCGGGTTCCACGATCGGGAAGGGCGCCGGGCGCAGGTCGCCGTTGACGCGTACTCGCGGCGGTGACCCGGACTTGATGTGGAGGTCCGAGCCCCCCACGTCCGTCACGTGGGCCAGAATTGTCTGCAGGTCGAGCATTGTTTCCGCTATCGGGCCGCCGGCGCCCCGGGTTGAGTTGGAAAAAGGTCGAGTCCGCCTGGCTGTCCCTTTTCAGCAGAAATTCCCGCGAATGCGGGTGACTTCCTCCACCACTCCCCGCCCGGGTCCCCCACTGGTCGGTGCCTCGGGCTGCAGCCGGGCCCCGGCGAGGGCGGCGACGCAGGCCGCGGTGGACAGCGCCAGGGCGTCCAGGTCGTAGCCACCCTCCAGCACGGCCAGGCGGCGACCGTCCGGGACCAGGGCGGCCAGGCGGCTGGTGATAATCCCGAAGTCCCCCGCCGAGAGGCCCAGGTCGGTGAGGGGGTCGGCTCGGTGGCCGTCGAAGCCCGCGGACATGATCACCCAATCCGGTCGCTGCCGCTCGGCGAGCGGGACGACCACCTCGTCGATGGCCGCCAGGTACACGTCGCCGGTGGCGCCGGCCGGGAGGGGGAAATTCACGGTGGCGCCCGCCCCCTCGCCGGCGCCGGTCTCCTGTAGCCGCCCGGTGCCGGGGTACAGCAGCCACTGGTGCAGCGACACGTAGACGACCCGCCCGTCCTGGTAGAAGATGTCCTGGGTGCCGTTGCCGTGATGGGCGTCGAAATCCACGATCAGCACCCGTTCGCCGGCGTCGGCGAGCGCTGCGGCGGTGACGGCCACGTTGTTGAGGAGGCAGAAGCCCATGGGCCGCGCCGCGGTGGCGTGATGGCCGGGCGGGCGGACGGCCACGAAAGCGCTGTCGGCTTCGCCGGCCCGGAGCCGCTCGACGGCGTCGAGCCCGGCGCCGGCCGCGGCCAGCGCCGCGTCCCACGACTCCGGGCCCGCCAGGGTGTCGGCGTCGATGGGTCCTCCGCCCGACCGGCAGAAGCGCTCCAGGGCGTCGACGATCTCAGGGGTGTGGACGCGGGTCAGTTCGGCCCGGGTGGCCGGGCGGGGCACCGCGAGCGCGGCGGCCCCGGAGCGACAGGACTCCTCGAGGCCGAGGCGGACCGCGTCGAGCCGGCTGGGACGTTCGGGATGGGAGCAGCCGGCCAAGTGGGCGTCGCACGCGGGGTGCATTTCTACGAGCACGGCGGGCCGCTGCATCGTCCCGAGGCTAGTTTTGTTCAGGTGCGGCGTTCTTCGGGGTGGGGTGTTCTTCAGGGCGGGTCTTCTTCAGGCTGGCGGGGTCCGGGCTGGCACTAGCCGCAGTAGCGTGTGAAGGCCGTGAACGAGCCGCGCCCGTCTAGGGGCTCCTGGTGAGTGCCGCCTCGGCGGACGTGATCCGCTGGGGCCGGGAGCGGGCCCGGACTGGGCACTGGCGAGGCGACGGCGAGGTGGCGTTGATCAACCCGGTGCCCAATGCGCCCCTGCCGTCGGCGGAGTTCCTCCGTCGGTGCCTCGACACGCTGGCCGCCCGGGGCTACCGGCGGGTGGTGACCGGGGCCCTGTCCCCGCTCGAGCAAGCCGGCTTCTTGGCCGCCGGCTTCGACGTCCAAGAACGACTACACCTCCTCGGCATCGACCTCGGTTCGGTCCTACCGCCGGTGCCGCCCGGTTATCCCCTCCGTCGGGTCCGGCGTCACCGCCGGGCGGATGTCCTGGCGGTGGACCGGGCCGCCTTCCCGCCCTTCTGGCAGTTCGACGCCGCTGGGTTGGCTGACGCCTTGCACGCCACGCCGGCGGTGCGCTTCCGCGCGGCCATGGTGCCCGGCGGCCACGTCGCCGGGTACGCCATCTGCGGGCGCTCGGGGTCGCGGGGGTTCGTGCAACGGCTGGCCACCGCGCCGGAGTTCCAGCGGTCCGGCACCGGGCGGCGGCTGCTGCTCGACGGGCTGACATGGATGCGGCGGCGGAGCGTGACCCGGGCGGTGGTCAACACCCAGGTGGGCAACCAGGCCGCCTTGTCCTTGTACCTGCAGATGGGCTTCGAGGAAGAACCGATCGGCCTTTCGGTGCTGTCGGCCGGCCTGCCTTGACCAGACGCCGAGGCTGGGCCAGCTGGCGGCCAACTTTGGCGGCAACGGCCGGGGCCCTGTTGGCGTGGGCGGGCGCAGCCGGGCTGGTGCCCAGCGCCGCGGCTGCTGGAGGCCTCGTGGCGGCCAGCGGCACGCCTCCGGCGCCGGCGGCCAGCGTGCCACCCGGCGTACAGAGCGGAACGGACGCCGTCACCTTGCTGCAACAGACGCCGTGGGTGCTGCGCCACGGGATCTTCCATCTGCGGCTGCAGGTCTCCGCCAGCGACCCCAACGAGCAGTTGCGGGTCACTGTTTACTCCCACCTGGTGACGCGCACGGATTTCGACGCCGCCCTGTCCGGTCAGTTCAACGGCTACCCCGTCTATCCCCTCACCCTGAGTCTGGACAGCCTCCCCGTCGACTCCTCCGGCGGTATCGACGTCGACATCCCAGTCAACCAGGCGGCCACCAGCAGCGAATTCCCCGTCTTTTCCGCCACCTCCGGCAGCGAGGTGTTCCCGGTCCAGATCGGGCTGTCCCGTTCGGACGGGACCCCTCAGGGACAGCCGATCACCACCTACCTGGTGTACACGGTGCCGTATTCGGCGGCGCCCTACCCGAAACTTTCGGTGTCGCTCACCGTCCCGGTGCACGAACCGCCCCAGGTCAATGCCAAGGGGCAGCTCGGCGCCTTGCCGACCGACCAGTCACGCGCCCTCGCCGGCCTGGTCACGGTGATCGGGAACTTCCTCGACATCCCCTTGAGCCTGGCGGTGACCCCGCAGACGCTAGATGCCCTGGCCGCCGGCTCGGCGCTGGATCACTCCACCCTGGCCGCCCTGGCCCAGCTGATCCACGCGGGTCACGCCCAGGTCCTACCGGCGATGTACGTGTCTGCGCCGTGGCGCGGATGGGACTCCGGGCTCGCGGGTGAACTGCAGGAGCAGCTCACGACCGGCTCGTCCGAGCTGGCCGGGGTGTTCGGCACGGCTCCCTCCCCCACCAGCTGGGTGGTCGACGGCGGCGTAGACGCCAGCACCCTCGGCACCCTGGTGGCGAGGGGGGCGAAGCAGCTGATCCTGCCCGACAGCGAGCTCAGCGCCCTGCCGGCCACGGCGCGGGTCAACACCTTCGCCAGCCCCACTCCGCTGGTTGACGCGGGGGGCAAGACCGTCGTGTACGGCGCTGACCCAGGCCTGACGGCGGATTTCTCCAACCCAGGCGGCTCGGTGCTCGCGGCCAACCAACTGCTCGCCGAGCTGGCCATGATCCAGCTCGAACAACCGGGGCACCAACGCGGCGTGGCTGTGCTGCCGCCGCCCGGCTGGAGCGCCGATCCCATCTTCGTCGGCACCTTGCTGGCCGGGCTCGACGGCCACCCCCTCCTCTCTGCTGTCACCCCGTCGGGTCTGTTCGCGACTGTCCCGGTGGCGTCGGTCACCCGGACGCTCGCGCCGTTGCAACCATCGACGAGCCCGGCGACCGGATCACTCTCCTCGCCGCCCACCCAAGCGACGGGGTCGACGACGACCGCGACGACCATCGCGCCCCGCTACAGCGCGACCGAAAGTTCGGTCCTCGGCGCCAACGACGTCGCCGAGATTCAGACCGACCGACAGGGGCTGAAGGACCTCCAGAGCATCCTTCCCCAGGACAATCAATTGGTCGCCCAGCTCGGTCGCCTGCTGTTGACCGTGGAGTCCGACGATCTGGCCGAGCTGCCGCGCCAGGTGCTGTTCTCCACGGTCGAGGCCGGAACCAGCCAGACGGGCAAGCTGGTCAGCCTTCCCAGCAAATCGTCGATCACCTTGACCTCGACGCGGGCCCTGATCCCCCTCACGATTCTTTCCACCCCGCGGTTCCACGTCCGGGTGGAGCTGCGGTTGAGCAGCCAGCGGCTGATCTTCCACGTCTTCACCCCGCCTGAGGGGAAGTGCCGGGTGCCCACGCTCTCCACGGAGGTGTGCGACCTCACCCTCACCACCCAGAACACCACCCTCAAGGTGCCCGTCGAGACCCGTTCGTCGGGGGTCTTTCCGCTCGACGTATCCCTGTGGGCGCCCGGGGGCACCCAGCCCCTGACCGGAGAGCGCGACACCGTGCGTAGCACCGCCGTGTCGGGCGTAGGCGTCATCCTCATCGTGGTGGCCATCGTGTCGCTGGCCCTGTGGTGGATCCGGGACCTCCGGCATGGTCGCCGCGCCCGCCAGTTGGTCCCTACCACCGAGGACGGGCTCGAAGACCCGGGTGCCGCTGACCCCCCTCACGGGCCGGGCGGTCAGGCGGGCCAGGAGGTGCCGGGCGACGCCGATGTGGTGGTCCGGGAGTTCTTTAGCACCCCTCCCCCCGAGTTTCAGGACCCGCCGTCGCGCCCGCACCCCTGATAGCCGGGTGCCTGATGACCGGGTGCCTGATGACCGGGTGCCTGATGACCGGGGAACGGTGGGTGTCACCAAAGCCGGTGATGACAGGTCCAACGCAGCAGAACCCGGGACCCGCCGGGGGCCTATTCCAAGGGGGAACATGCCTGGTGTCCGAGTGGTGACCGACAGCGCCTGCGATCTGCCGGACGAGCTGCTCGCGGAGCTTGGCATCGACCTGGTGCCGTTACGCATCCGGTTCGGGGCGGAGGAGTTCGTGGATCGCACCGAGCTCTCCACCAAGGAGTTCTGGTCCCGCTGCAGCTCGTTCGACGGGCTGCCGGAGACGTCGGCGCCCTCGCCTGGCCAGTTTCAGACCGCTTTCGAACGGATGGCCTCGGACGGCGCCGCCGGGGTGGTGTGCGTCAACCTGTCGTCGAAGCTGTCCGCCACCATCGAGGCCGCCCGCCAGGCGGCCCGGGCGCTGGACGGCACGTTTCCGGTCCGGGTGGTCGATTCGCTCAGCGTGACCCTCGGGCAGGGGCTGGTCGTCACCGAGGCGGCCCAGCAGGCCGGGCGGGGCGCCGACCTCGATGAAGTCTCGGCCGCGGCGGAGGGGGTGGTCGGGCGGCTGAAGGTCTACGGGGCGATCGACACCCTGGAGAACCTCAAACGGGGGGGCCGGATCGGGGGCGCCCAGGCGTTGGTGGGCTCGCTCCTGTCGATCAAGCCGGTGATCCAGGTGACCAACGGGGTGGTGGAAGAGGAATCGAAGCAGCGCACCCGCAGCCGGGCCCTGCGCTACCTGGCGGACAAGGTGCGCGACGCGGGACCCATCAGCCGCTTGGCCGCCTTCAGCGCCGATGCGCCGGACATGGACGCCTTCCTCGCCATGCTCGACGGCGTGCACCCCACGGAGAAGGTCCTCCTCGGCGACATCGGGCCGGTCATCGGCACCCACACCGGACCGGGCGCCATCGGGGTGGCCTGGATTCCGGGCTGAACGTGTCCGCCGTCGTGACCCGGCACGGCGAGGTCGCGGCGGTAGCCTGAGGGCCCGTGGCCGCCCCCGATCTCCCTGCGCCAGTCCGGGCCGGCCGAGCTCTCGGCGGCCGCTACCAACTCGTCCAGCCCATCGCTCGAGGCGGTATGGCCGAGGTATGGGAGGGCCACGACGAGGTGTTGAGCCGCCCCGTCGCTGTCAAGCTGCTCCAAGCCCACCTGGCCGAGGACGGCATCTTCCTCGAGCGGTTCCGCCGGGAGGCGGTCACGGCCGCCCGCCTGGCTCATCCCAGCGTGGTGGCGACCTTCGACACCGGCGTCGATGATGGCACCGCCTACATCGTCATGGAGTTGGTGCGCGGCTCCACCCTGCGACAGCTGCTCAACGATCACGGGCCGCTCGAACCGTGGCTGGCCGTGGCCATCGCCCGGCAGATGGCCGACGCCATGACCTACGCCCACCAGGCCGGGCTGGTCCACCGGGACATCAAGCCGGCCAATGTGCTGCTCACCGATGACGAGTGGGGCGGCCTGCGGGTCAAGGTGACCGACTTCGGGATCGCCAAGGCCGGGGCCGACGCCGGCCGCGACCTGACGCGGACCGGCACCGTGCTGGGCACCCCGAAATACCTGAGCCCGGAGCAGATCCGGGGTCAGGAGCCCGATGCCCGCGCCGATCTGTACTCGCTCGGGGTGGTCCTGTTCGAGATGCTCACCGGCGCCCCGCCCTTCGTGGGGTCGACGGACATGGCCACCGCCATGGCCCACCTCAACGACCGGGTGCCGCGGGTGTCCTCCCGAGCGCGCGCCGTGCCACCCGCCCTGGACCGCTTGGTCACCGAGCTCCTGGCGAAGGACCCCCAGCGCCGGGTGGCCAGCGCCGCGGCCCTGCGCCAGCGCCTCGACGCCCTCAATCTGGCGCCACCGCTGACCGGCTCCCCCAACGGCCGCCGTTCGGGGCGCCGGCACCGCGATGCCACCCCGACCGCTCCCCGGCTACCGAGCGTCCCCTCCGCGACGCCCGGCGGGGTCCACCCAGCGTCGAGCGCGGCCGCGCTCACGGCCGTGCTGGCGGCCCGCACCGCCAGCGCCCGGGCCGCGGCCGGCGCCGCGGTCCGCACGGCCAGCGCCCAGGCCGCCGCCACCCGGGCCCTCGACCCGTCAGGGGGGTCGACCGGGCCTGGGCGCCCGAGCGGTGCGGCCCCTCCCCTGGCGCCGAGCGCCGGCCCTTCGACCGACCCGCTGGCGACGGCCACCGCCCCCCCGCACCTGCTCCGCCGGCGGCGAGGCCCGGGCGTGGTCGTCCTGGGCCTGGTCGCGGTCGGGGCGATCGTGGCTGCGGTCCTGCTCACCCGCAACGGTCATACGGCTGCCAACCGGCCCCCTGGGTCGGGAGCGGCGGCTGTTGCCAGCAAGATCGTGGCGGTCAGCCCCTTTATGGTCAATGGGCGCCCACCCGACGA
>DASXZS010000128.1:0-2519 GCA_036501785.1 Acidimicrobiales bacterium
GACACCGCGCCGCCCTCGTCGCGGACCCCGGCGCGCCACAGCACCGGGCGCCGCGCTGGTGGGGCGTGGTGGGAGGGCTGCAGGGCGGTCATGGCTGGGGGTCAGCCCCCGCCACCGCCGGTGGTGGAGATGTTGTTGGCCGAGGAGACGACCTTGGCGACGATGATCCCCACCGCGGTCAGCGCCAGCGCGGCCAGCAGGGCGGTGACGATGACGGCCTCGGTGGAGTAGGCGCGTTCGGGGTCGGCCCGCAAGGTCTGCCAGCGCAGTGCCAGGGTCTGGAAGAGGTGGCGGATGATGGTCAGCTCGGGGAACATCGTGTTGGTCCTTTCATGGTCGGTTCCTCTCCTTTTGCTTGGCTCTTGGGCGTGTGTTCAGAACCCAGTGAGCACCTTTTGGACAGCCGGGTAGCCCAAGAACAAGAGGAACCCGGCGAAGAGCAGGACCACGGGGAGGCTCATGCGTTCGGTGGCCGCCTGGTCGGCGGTTTCGGCGTCGGCCAGTTCGTGGGTTCTGAGGGATGCGGCTTTGGCGGCGAGGCTGGCGCGGACCTTGGCGCCCTCGGTGCCAGCCAGGGCCACCGAGGCGGCGAGCTCGGACAGCTCAGCGACGCCGAGCTCTTGGCCGAGCCGGCCGAGGGCGGCCCAAGGGGTGAGGCGGGCCAGGCGGGCGTGGTCGAGCGCCCGACGCAACAGCCCGAACGCCCACCCCGACCCGACCGACGCCGCGTCGGCCAGGGCGGTCTCGACGCCGCCGCCGCCGGCGAGGGCGACGACGACCAGATCGAGAAAGGAGGAGAGGGCGTGGCGGAAGTCGCGTCGTCGACGGTTGGCGTCAGCCCGGATGCCAAGATCGGGAGCCAAGAACCCGGCAACGGCGAAGAGGAGGGACGCCCACAACGGCACGACGAGTGGGAGATGCGCGCCGCCAAGTAACAGCAGCACGGTGATGACCGGGGCGAAGAGCAATCCGACCAGAGCCAGCGTGACTTGCTCGGCCAGGTGCCGCTCGGGGCTGCGGCCCAACACGGCGAGGTCACGGCGCACCGCGGCGGGGAGAAGCCAGCTGGCCCCGGCCCGAGTGAGGGCGTCGGCGGCGGGCCGACCGAGACGGGCCGCGATCCCACCCTCGCCGTCGGTGGTGAGGACCGGGGCGGGCTCGGGCAGCCGGCGCAGCTGGGCCAGGGCCTGGGCGAGGGACGGGCGAGGCGGGAACAGGCCACGGACGATCAGCCACACCCCGGCGCCGAAGCCGGCCCCGCAGACCAGGGCGGCGATCATCGAAGAACCCCTGAGGATTCGGGAGCCGTGGACGCCGAATTGAGGAACCGGCTCACCTGCACAGGGCGGGTCATGCGCGATAGCCATACGAACGCCGTCGCGAAGACGACGCCTACCAAGATCAGCACGAGCTGACCGACCGCGGTGTCGTAAGGGGAGAGGTAGCCCCGGTTGAACAGGGCCAGTCCGGCCACTAGGGCGCCGGTGGTGCCGACGATGACCTTGACCGAGGTGCGGGTGCGGGCTCGGCCGGCCTCGACCCGCAAGCGCATGGTGGCCTGATCCCGGGCCGCCGCCGCCAGCGAGCCGAGCAGTTCCCCGAGTCGCTGCGCCTGGTGCTCGGCGGCGAGCACCAGGGCCGCGACGACCAGATCGCAGGTCGGATCGGCCACCTCGTCGGCGAAGGCTCGCAGCGCCGGGGCCAGGCATTCGCCTTCGAGGCGGACAGCGAGGGTCGCCACCTCGGCCCGGATGGGCAGCGGGGTGAGAGGGGCAGTGGCGATGATGGCCTGTTCCAGGCCGGCTGACCCCGCCATGGTGTCGCGCAGCATCTCGGCCCAGCCGGCCACGGCCTCGATACGCCCCACGGCCGCCTGGTGGCGACGTCCGCCGCCCAACAGGCTGGGTGCGCCCCAACCGGCCAGGCCGGCCAACACGGCGCCCACCGGCCAACCGGTGGCCGCCCCGACCACGACGGCGGCGCCCGCGGCCAGGCCCAGGCGCAGGTTGGCCCGTTCCACCTTGGGCCGCTCGAAGCGGCGGGTCGGTCGGGGCAGGTCGATCCCGCGCCACCCGGCGATCACCAGCACCAGACCGAGACCTACCCCGGCGCCGCAGAGGGCGGCCAGCGCGCTCACGATTCCCACCAGCCCTGGGGGCGGTCCAACAATCCCGGATCGAAGCCGACCGCCGCGAGCTGGTCCAAGGTGTCGTTGCGCATCGGGGCACCGGGCACGGCCCGGCCATCGGGACCGGGACGAAAGATCTCGTTGCTGGTCACCATCGGCCCCTCGGCATCGATGACCTCGCGCACCGAGGCGACGTAGCGTCGCTCGCCGTCTTGGGCGATGAAGATGACGAAGTGGACGGCGTTGGCCACCAGCAGGTTCGTGGCCTCCAACGGGAGCCGCTCGGGGGCCTGCACGGCGTAGGTGGCCAGCTTGGAGAACGCTCCGCGCGACGAGGACGCATGCAGGGTGGCCATCGACCCGTCCGTGCCCTGCGACATCGCATTCAGCA
>DASXZS010000129.1:0-2955 GCA_036501785.1 Acidimicrobiales bacterium
GGCACGTGCCCCCCGACGAGCTGGCTGTGACCGACGATGCCCCCCGGGAGGCCTGCGGGGTCTTCGGAGTATGCGCTCCGGGCAGCCAGGTGGCCCACCTGACCTTCGACGGGCTGTACGCCTTGCAGCACCGCGGCCAGGAATCGGCCGGCATGGCGGTCAGCGACGGCCACGAGATGATGGTCGTCAAGGACATGGGCCTCGTGACCAACGTCTTCAACGAGCGCAACCTGGCCGGGCTCCAGGGCCACATGGCCATCGGCCATACGCGCTACTCGACGACCGGGTCCTCCACCTGGCACAACGCCCAGCCGGTGTACCGCACGTCCACGCCGACATCACTGGGGCCCGAACGGCCGGATCCGATCGCCTTCGCCCTCGGTCACAACGGCAACCTGACCAACACCGAGAAGTTGGCGGCCGAGATGGGGATGCTGCCCGGGACAGTGACGAGCGACAGCGATCTCATCGCGGAGTTGCTCGTCCGCCACCTCGACGCCAACCAGGACGACGACCTGGGGGCGGCCCTCCTGGCGGTGCTGCCGACCCTGGAGGGGGCGTTCTCGTTGGTCCTGCTCGATCACGAGCGGCTCCTCGGGGTGCGGGACCCGCACGGCTTCCGCCCCCTCTGCCTGGGCAAGCTCGACCAGGGCTGGGTCCTGGCGTCCGAGACACCAGCCTTGGATATCACGGCCGCCCACTTCGTGCGCGAACTGGACCCGGGCGAGTTGCTGGTCATCGATGCCGACGGGCCCCGCTCGCTGCGCCCGTGGCCGGCCGAACAGATCGACCCCAAGCTGTGCCTGTTCGAGTTCGTCTACCTGGCCCGGCCCGACAGCCGCCTGTACGGCCAGGAACTGCACAGCGCCCGCATCCGCATGGGCGAACTGCTGGCCGAGCAGGCGCCGGCGGTGGCGGACATGGTGATGGGCGTGCCCGACTCGGGCCTGCCGGCGGCGGAGGGATACGCCCGGCGCAGCGGCATCCGTTACGGGCAAGGGCTGGTCAAGAACCGGTACATCGGCCGGACCTTCATCGTCCCGGACCAGGCCCAGCGGGCCCAGGGGGTGCGGCGCAAGCTCAACCCCCTGCGGGGCGCCGTCGCCGGCCAGCGCCTGGTGGTCGTCGACGACTCCATCGTGCGCGGCACCACCCAGCGGGCCTTGGTGGGCATGCTGCGTGAAGCCGGGGCGGCCGAGGTCCACCTGCGGATCTCGTCGCCGCCTTACCGGTGGCCGTGCTACTACGGGCTGGACACCGGTACCCGGGCCGAGCTCATTGCGGCCAACCTCGAGGTCGGCGAGATCCGGGACTACCTGGGCGCCGACAGCCTGGCCTACCTCAGCCTTGACGCCCTCAAAGAGGCCACCGGCGCGCCCGGCGCCGGGTTCTGCGACGCCTGCCTCACGGGCCACTACCCCGACGAAGTCCCCGTGACGCTGGGCCGCGAGGCGCCGGTCATCGCGCCCGTTGGCTGAGGATTCCCCGGAAAAAGACGGGGATTCCCCGGCAAAAGACGGGGCCGCTCGCGGCCTCACCTACGCCGGAGCCGGGGTCGACATCGCCGCCGCCGACCGGGCTGTCGAGGCCATGCGGGAGCTGGTGGCGTCGACCGCGGACCGCCCGGGCGTGCTGGGCGGGATCGGGGGCTTCGGTGGCCTGTTCGAGCTGCCGTCCGGCTACCGCCGGCCGGTGCTGGTATCGAGTACCGACGGCGTGGGCACCAAGATGGCGGTGGCCATGGCCACGGGCCGCTTCGACACGATCGGAATCGACCTGGTGGCCATGTGCGTGGACGATCTGGTCTGTTGCGGGGCCCGCCCCCTCTTTTTCCTCGATTATCAGCTGCTGGGCCGGGTCGACCCCGACCAGGTGCGGGCGGTGATGACAGGGATCGCGGCGGGGTGCCGCACCGCCGGGTGCGCCATCGTCGGCGGCGAGCTCGCCGAGCACCCCGGCTTGCTGGCGCCCGGCGAGCTGGACGTGGCCGGCTTCGCCGTGGGCATCGTCGAACTCGACGCCATCGTCGACGGCCCCGCCCGCACCGTTGCCGGCGACGTCCTCGTCGGCCTGGCCTCGCCCGGCCTGCGCTCGAACGGGTACTCCCTGGCCCGCCGGGCCCTGCTCGAAGTGGGGCGGCGCCCGCTCGACGGGCCGGCATGGGCGGGCGCCCGGTCCTGGACCCTCGCCGACGAGCTGCTGCGGCCGTCGGTCATCTACACGCCCGCCGTACTGGCCCTGCTGGAAGCGGTCGAGGTGCACGCCATCGCCCACGTCACCGGCGGGGGGCTTCCCGGCAACGTGCCCCGTGTCCTGGCCGGCGACGTCGATGCGGTATTCGAACGGGCCCGTTGGACGGTGCCGCGCATCTTTGCCGAGATCCAGGCCGCCGGCGGGGTGGACGACGACGAGATGGCCCGGGTGTTCAACCTGGGGCTCGGCATGGTGGTGGCAGTGGCCCCCGGCGATACCGGCGAGGCGGTTCAGGCTCTGATCGACGCCGGTCACGACGCCCGGGTCGTCGGCACAGTGGTCCCTGGTCGCCGCCGCGTACACTTTGGCTGACTAGTCCGAATTGCCCGGTAGAAATGGCCCGCTTGGGTCATGTACGGCAGGCCGGTCTTCTCGTACGTTGTGTGCCGAAACGGACAGTTGGAAGGAAACGTAGACCATGGCCGAAGACACCCACCCCGACGCACTCCTCACTCCGGCTGAGGTTGCCGCGCTTTTCCGCGTAAACCCGAAAACGGTGACGCGCTGGGCCCGGGCCGGAAAGATCACCGCCATCCGGACGCTGGGCGGCCATCGCCGCTTCCGCGCCTCGGAAATCCGCCGCTGCCTCGAGCAACTTGACAGCAGCAACCTGTAGCGCCGGCGGCGCCCGGCCCCGCCGGATAGTGGTCAGCACTGGACCGTATTTCAGCTAGTTCTGACCACTATTCGCCTGCTGGCGAC
>DASXZS010000130.1:0-2984 GCA_036501785.1 Acidimicrobiales bacterium
CCCCCAGGCTGGAGTGGATCACCACGCTCGGCGAGATGCCGATGAACCCCACAGCCGGTGCGGTCTTCGGGGCCGAAGGCAGGGCCGGCGCGCCGGGGCCTGACAGATGGACGGCATTGCGGTTGACCGGCACCGGGTACAGGTGGATGGCCTGGCCGTGCCGTTCCACCGTCACGTCCAGGCGCCGCCCGGCGTGGGCCTGGATGTACGCGCTGAGGGCCGCCCAGTTGGCGAAGTGCCGGCCGTCGACGGCCACGATGCGGTCACCCAGGTGGAACCCCGCCAGCTGGGCGGGGCTGGCCCCCGTGCTCAGCCCGTCGATCTCGACTATGGGGTTGGAGGCCGGAAGGGTCGTGGGTGACGCCAGATAGTTGCCGTTGTCGCCGGTCCAGAAGAACATGGCGAACAGGATCGCGATGGCGATCAGGAAGTGCATGGCGGAACCAGCCACATCGACCGTCAGCCGCCGCCATAGTGGCGCCTGGCGGTAGGTGCGGGCTTCGTCGGCGGGATCCACCTCCTCCAGGTTGTTCATGCCGATGATCCGGCAATAACCGCCGAGCGGTATGGACTTGACCCCGTACTCGGTCTCGCCTCGCCGGACCGACCACAGGCGGGGTCCGAACCCCACGAAGAACTCGGTCACCTTGATGCCAGCCGCTTTGGCGGTGATGTAATGGCCGAATTCGTGGGCCACGATGCACCCGACGAGGGCCAGGACCAGCAGCACCGTCTCACCGGCTCCGGCCGCGAAACCAAGACCGGTAAGGACGGCGACACCGATGCCGAGCCGGAGCAACGCCCCCCGCTGGTCGGCCGGCGGCGGGAGCGGCGGCTCCTCGTGCTCCCGATGGGTGGCCAGGCCTAGCGGGTCGGCCTCGAGGGTCTCCCGCCAGCCCGGCCGGTCGGCGCCAGTGGCGTCCCGTACCCCCGTCACCGCAGCGCCCTCGAGCGCCGCTTCACATCGGCCTCGGCCAGGTCTCGACCGGCCCGATCGGCTTCCAGCACGTCGGCCACGGTACTGGGGACCGGCGCGTGACACTCGTCAAGGGCGGACGCGATGACCCGGTAGATGTCGACCCAGCGGATGCTCCCGTCCAGGAAGGCGGCCACGGCCACTTCGTTGGCTCCGTTGAGCCACGCCGGCGCCGCCCCGCCCGCCCGGCCGGCCTGATAGGCGAGGCCCAGGCACGGAAAGGACTCGAAGTCCGGAGGCTCGAACTGGAGCGGACCCACGCTGGCCCAGTCGATTGCGCCGAACGGCACACCCAGCCGGTCCGGGTAAGCCAGGGCGTAGCCGATGGGCAATCGCATGTCCGGCAACGACAACTGGGCGAGGGTGGCGCCGTCCGTGGTCTCTACCATCGAGTGCAGGATCGACTGGGGGTGCACCACCACCTCGATGGCGTCGTAGCCGAGACCGAACAACTCGTGGGCCTCGATGACCTCCAGGCCCTTGTTCATGAGGGTCGACGAGTCGACGGTGATCTTGGGGCCCATCCGCCACGTCGGATGCGCCAGAGCATCCGCGACCGTCACCTCGGCCAGCTCCTGTTGCACCCGGCCGCGGAAAGGACCTCCGCTCGCGGTCAGCACGATCCGCTTAACGGCCATCGCCGGCGGGTGCGGCAGGGCGGCCATCCCTTTCTCCCCGAGAACCGCCCGCAAGCACTGGTGGATGGCGCAGTGCTCCGAGTCCACCGGCACGATCTCGGCGCCGGGCGTGGCTCGGGCCGCCTGCACTACCGGGCCGCCCGCGATCAGCGACTCCTTGTTGGCCAGGGCCAGCCGGCGCCCCGACTGCAGGGCGGCGAGGGTGACCGGCAGCCCGGCGAAACCGACAACGCCGTTGACGATCACGTCGGCTTCGGTGGCGATCTCGGCCAGGGCCTGCGCCCCCACGAGCAACTCGACCCCAGGCGGCAGGCGGGCGGCCAGCTCGCCGGCGCGGGCCGGATCGGCGAGCGCCACCCGCTCGGGCTGGAGCCGTTGGGCCTGCTGGGCCAGAGTGTCGATCGAAGTGGCGGCCCCGATCGCCACCACCCGGTAGGCATCGGGATCGGCCGCGATCACCTCCACGGCCTGGGTCCCGATCGACCCCGTGGAGCCCACCAGGCTCACGGTCTTCACGACTGTTCTTACTTCGCGATGTTGAACAGGGTGGCGAGGTAGTACGCCGCGGGGAGCACCAGCAGGATGGAGTCGAAGCGGTCGAGAAGGCCGCCATGGCCGGGCAATGACGTCCCGGAGTCCTTGACGCCCAGGTCCCGCTTGATCATCGACTCAAACAGGTCGCCCGCCGGCGCCACCAGGCCGACGATGAGCCCGAGGACGAGGCCGTGCTTCATGCCCCCCCAGGGGGTGAGCTCCTTGCCGACGATGGCGCCGACGATCAAGGCGGCCACCAGACCGCCCACGAACCCCTCGATGGTCTTGCTGGGGCTGACACTCGCCGCGATGGGCCGGGAGCCGATCCACCGCCCGACCACGAAGGCGCCGATATCGGCGGCGATGGCCACCAGCACGGCGCCCAAGAGGAGGCCTTTGCCGTGATGGCCCCGCAACATCACCGCCGAGTAGGAGCCGAGCACCCCCACCCAAAGGAACGCCATGGTGGTGACCGCCACGTTCGCCAGTGGGCGAGCCTCGACGATCCGCAGCAGGTACCACATCATGGCGCCCGCAAACACCAGCACGACCGCCAGCGGGATGGCCTCTATCCCCTTCCAGTAGGCCCCGAACACCACGCCCACGGTGGCGACCAGTCCCAACAGAGTGGCGGGACGGAACCCCGAGCGCTGCAGCATCCCATAGGCCTCCGCCGCAGCCAACACCACGATGGCGGCCGACAGCACCACCAGGGCCTTGGGCCCGATGGCGTAGGCGATGACCAGCAGGACCACCAGGCCCACCCCGACCACCACCCGGCTCCCGAGGTCGTCGTCCGCCCGCCCGCCAGGAGGTCCGGTGCGACCGGGCTGGCG
>DASXZS010000131.1:0-8961 GCA_036501785.1 Acidimicrobiales bacterium
GCCGTCAGGCCCATCTGCCTCCATCATCTCGAACCCTTCTACCTGCAAGGATGCGAATCACCATGGATGTCACCGATGCCACCTTCGAGACCGACGTGCTCGAACGGTCCAACCAGACCACGGTCGTAGTGGACCTTTGGGCGGAGTGGTGCGGGCCGTGCAAGACGCTCGGGCCGACGCTGGAGAAGGTGGTGGGGGAAGCATCCGGCGTCGAGCTGGTCAAGGTCGACGTGGACGCCAACCCTCGCACGTCGGCCACCTTCCAGGTCCAGTCGATCCCGGCCGTGTACGCCATCCGGGACCGCAAAGTTGTCGACAGCTTCGTCGGCGCCCTGCCCGAACCGGCGGTGCGACAATGGGTCGCCGGGCTGACTCCGGCCCCCACCGAGCTCGACCGGCTGATCGCCGCCGGCGACGAGTCGTCGCTGCGCCGGGCCGTGGAGCTGGAGCCAGCCAACGACCGGGCCATCCTGGCCCTGGCCGCCCTCCTGGTCGGCCGCGGTGACGAGGCCTCCCGCCAGGAGACGCTGGCCCTGCTGGCCCGCCTGCCCGAGTCTGCCGAGACCCGGCACCTGGCCGCTCAGGCCCGTCTGGGGGCGGAGGCGAGCGGATCCGGCCCGGGCGCCAACGGCGTGGAAGCCAAGCTGGACAGCCTGCTGGAACGGGTGCGCGACGACGATGCCGCCCGACAGGAGTTCGTCGATCTGCTGGAAGTGCTGGGCCCGGAAGATCCCCGTACCGTCGCCTACCGCAAGGCCCTCACCGCCCGGCTGTTCTGACCCGGCGGTGGCCCGCGAGGCCGTCGGCGGGCCGCGGTAGGGTCGCCGACGGTGCGACTGGAGCTCGGGGACCGGACCCATGACCTGACCAGGCGCGCCCTGGTCATGGGGATCCTCAACCGCACGCCCGACTCGTTCTACGACCGCGGCGACTACTGGGACATGGACGCCTTCTACTCCCGGGCCGAGCGGCTCGTCGCCGAGGGCGCCGACGTGCTGGACGTGGGCGGCGTCAAGGCGGGCCTCGGGCCCGAGGTGGGCGAAGCCGAGGAACTCGACCGGGTGGTGCCTGCGATCGCCGGCCTGCACGCCCGGTTCGACCTCCCGCTGTCGGTGGATACCTGGCGGGCGTCGGTGGCCGCCGAGGCCTACCGGGCCGGAGCCGTGGTCGGCAACGACATCAGCGGGTTCGCCGACCCGGACTACCTTCCGGCCGCGGCCCGGGCGGGCGCCACCGTGGTCGCCACCCACATTCGCCTAGGGCCCCGTATCCCTGATCCCGACCCCCGCTACGACGATGTGGTGGCAGAGGTAGCCCGCTTCCTCGCCGAGCGTGCTGGCCAGGCCAGCCAGGCGGGGATCCCCGACCACCGGATCATCGTCGACGCTGGCCTGGATCTGGGCAAGACGCCGGCCCAGTCGGCCCTGCTCCTCCGCCACTCGGACCGGCTGGCGGCCCTGGGCTGGCCGCTGTTGCTGTCCGCCTCCAACAAGACCTTCCTCGGAGTTGCCTTCGATCTCGCTGTCGGCGAGCGGGGCCAGGCCACCCTGGCCGCCCACTCGCTCGGGGTCAGCCTGGGCTGTCGGCTGGTGCGAGCCCACGACGTGCGGGGGGCCCGACGGGTGTGCGACACGCTGGCCGCCGTGATGGGCGCCAGCTGATGACGCCCATGGCAGCTCCGACGGCGTCCGCCGTGGTCCTCGTCGACGGGGACGACCCCACCCTGGTGGCCGAGGCGGTCAGTGCCCTCCTCAGCGAGTTGGTCGGTGACAAGGACCGGGAGTTCGCCGTCGAGGACACCAGCGCCGAGGAGGTCGATACGGCCGCGGTGGCCGACCGGTGCGCCACCCCGCCCTTCCTGGCCGCCCGGCGCATCGTGGTAATACGGGACGTGGGCCGCTTCTCCACCGACGAGGTGGCCCCGCTGCTGGCCTACCTCGAGGATCCACTGCCCACGACCGTGCTGGTACTGGCCGCCGGCGCCGGCACCGTCGCCCCCAAGCTGGCCGCGGCCGTCAAGAGCCACGGTCAGGTGGTCGCCACCAAGGTCGGGCCCCGCGAGACCCGCGACTGGGTTCGCCGTCGCCTGCGGGCCGCCGCGGTGAAGTTCGACGCCGCCGCTGAGGCTCTGATCGAAGCCCACCTCGGGGAGGACATCAGCCGTCTGGGCGCCCTGCTCGAGGTCCTGACCGCGGCGTATGGCGACGGGGCCCGGCTGGGGCCGGACGAGATCGAACCGTATCTCGGTGAGGCCGGGGCGGTGGCCCCGTGGACCTTCACGGACGCCATCGACTCGGGCCGGACCGACGACGCCCTGACCCAGCTGCACCGGCTGCTCGAAGGGGGCCAGCGTCATCCGCTGGTGGTGCTCGCCATCCTGCACCGGCACGTGCAGTCCTTGCTGCGCGTCGACAGTCCGGACATCCGCACCGAAGCCCAGGCGGCCGACGCCATGGGCATCCCCAAAGGGCGCAGCACCTTCCCGGCCAAGAAGGCCCTCACCGCCTCCCGTCGGTGGGGCTCGGGCGGGCTCGGCGAGGCGGTCGGCCTGGTCGCGGACGCCGAGGTCGACCTCAAGGGGGCCAGCGCCTGGCCGGCGGAGGCGGTGCTCGAGGTGCTGGTGGCCCGCCTGTGCCGCCTGGCGCGCGCCCCGGCCCGCGCCCCCGCCCGGACCGCCGGCGGCCGGGCGCGCCGCGACTGACGCCCCGTGCCGCTGACCGCCCTCGACTACCTGGCCGCGGCCGGCGCCGCCGGCGCCGCCGGCGCCATCAACGCTCTGGCAGGGGGCGGGACACTGGTGTCCTTTCCCACCCTGGTTGGGCTCGGCGTCCCGGCGGTGGCCGCCAATGTGACCAACACCGTCTCCCTGCTGCCCGGGTACCTGGCCGGCTCGTGGGCCCAACGCGATGACGTGCGCCCCCAGCTGGGCGCCGCCCGGGCCCTGGCGGTGGCGTCCGTGGCCGGCGGGCTGGCCGGCTCGGTGCTGCTGGTCACCCTGCCGGGCCGGTCATTCCGGGTGGCCGTGCCCTATCTGATCCTGGCGTCGTGCGCGCTGCTGCTCGGGCAGGACCGGCTTCGGGACTGGGTGCGTCCCCCGGCGCCGACCGCCCCGGCCGCCGCCTCCGCAACCACGCCGGCCCCGGTCCCGCCCGCGCCGGCCTCTTCACCGAGTTTGGTCCTGGTGCTGGCCGTGTTCGCGGCCGCGGTGTACGGCGGGTTCTTCGGCGCCGGCCTGGGGATCGTGCTGCTGGCCGTCCTGGGCCTGTACCGCGCCGGCTCGCTGGTGCAGGTCAACGCCTTGAAGCAGGTCCTGTCCTTCGTCATCAACCTGGTGGCGGCCGGGTTCTTCGCCTTCTCCGGCCACGTCCGGTGGGAGTTGGTGCCGGTCATGGCCGCGGCCAGCCTGCTCGGCGGCACCGCCGGCGGCCGGCTGGTCACGGTCATCGACGCCGGGCTACTCCGCCGGGTGGTGGTCATCGCCGGCGTGGGGGTGGCCATCGCCTTCTGGGTGTCGTCGTGACGGCCCCGCCCCTAGAGCGCGGCGCGCAGGGCCCACAGCTCCGGGAACAGCTTCTTGTCGATGGTGGTCCGCAGGTAGCTGGCCCCGGTGGAGCCACCGGTCCCGGACTTGGAGCCCAGCTGGCGCTCCACCATCTGCACGTGCCGGAACCGCCACAGCCCTAGGGCCTCGTCGTGGTCGAGCAGGGCTTCGGCCACCTCGAACAGGTCCCCGTATCGGTCCCGGTCGGCGGCGATCTCCTGCAGCGTCGGCGACCCGCGCCCGCGCACCAAGTCCCCCCAGGCGTCCCACAGGGACGGCTCGGCCAGCCGGCGCTCCAACTCCGCCCGGTCGGCGGCGGTGAGCTCGATGCGCTCCAAGTAGGACGGATCGCGCAGGCCGGACGTGAACTCGATGGCCCGGAACTGCACGGATTGGAACCCACTTGCCGGCGCCAGCTCGGCGCGAAAAGCCAGGAAGTCCTGCGGCCGCATCGTCTCGAGGACGCTGACCTGGGCCACTAGGACCGCTTCGATGGCCCCGACGCGGTGCAGGTAGTGGACCGCCCAATAGGCGTCGCCGCGTTGCATGGCGGTCCGGGCCGCGTCCAGCTCGTGCAGCAGCTCCTTGAACCACAGCTCGTACACCTGGTGCACCACGATGAACAACAGCTCGTCGTGGGCCTCCGTCTGCGTCCGCTGGAGGGCCAGCAGCTCGGGCAAGGCCAGGTAGCTGCCGTAGTTGAGCCGGCGGCCTTCCTCTCCGAAGCTGGCGCTGGCTTCGCCGAAGCTGGCCCCGGCGCCGGAAGGATTACTCGTCGGCGGGCGAGGCGTCTGACAAGTCGGGCGAGTCGGGCGAGTCGGGCGAGGTGACGGCGTTGATGCGGCGGGCCAAGCGGGACTTGCGGTTGGACGCCTGATTTTTGTGAATGATGCCCCGGGCCGCGGCCTTGTCGAGGCGCTTGACCGCCACCCGGAGATCCTCGGCCGACGTCTCGGCGCCGGCCGACGCGGCCGCCACCGCCGTCTTGATGCGGGTCTTGATCTCGGACTTGGCCGCCTTGTTGCGGAGGCGGGCCATCTCGTTGGTGCGGTTGCGCTTGATCTGGCTCTTGATGTTGGCCACGGCGTGCTACTCGTTTCGGCTTGAACTGGGCCCGTCGGCCGGTGAACCGGAAAATGGTAGCAGTAGCGACCTGTTGGCCACGATGCGGGCGGGGACGCCGACCGCGGTGGAGCGCGGGGGGACGTCACAGACCACCACCGCGTTGGCGCCGATGCGGGCCCCGTCGCCGACGGTCACCGCCCCCAGGATCTTGGCGCCGGCACCGATGAACACGTCGTCGCCGATGATGGGCCGCCGGTCACCTCGGTAGTCCCAGCCGACGGTCACGCCTTGGTGGACCTGCAGGTTGGCCCCGACGCGCTCCGCGGACAGGATGGTGCCCTGTCCGTGGGACACGAACAGACCCGGGCCGATCGCCGTGCCTGTCATGTCCAGACCCGGGATGCCCTGCCACACCGACCGGGCCAGGCGGGCGGCCAGGGCACCGGCGGGGTTCCCGGCCAGGAGCCGGTGGTAGTACACGGCCCGGAACTCGGGGAAGGCGTACAGGAGCCGGCCCAGCATGCGCCGTCGGTCGGTCACCCACAGCACGTCGGCCCAGCGGGTGACGTCGGCGTCGATGATCACCTGCTGGTCCGTCAGGTGGTAGATCCAGACCAGGGGGAAGGCGGCGATGGAACGCCACTGATCCAACTGGGAGAGCAAGAAGGAGGCCGGGCGGTCCAGCCGGCGCCGGACGCCAGCCCCGATCACTCAGCCCCGATCACTCAGAGGGGCCAATCACTCAGAGGGGATGGCGGCGAAGAACGCCTGGGCCGCCATCACCACCAACTGCAGCGCCGGCTCCACTCCGAGCACGGTCGGATCGAGCACCAGGTGGTACAAGCTCGGGTCGCCCGGGTCGACGCGGAACAACCGCTTGACGAACTGGGTGCGGGCCCGGTCGGTCTCACTCTGCCGGCGGCGGGCGGCTTCGAGATCCAGGTGCTCGAATTCCGCGGCCCAGGCCACCCGGCGCACCACCGGGCCATCCAGCCGGACGTGGAAGGCCCGGGGCCGCTTGGCCAGGACTACGGCCCCGGCCCGGCCGAGCAGTACTGCCGGCGCCCCCTCGGCCAGGTCCCGCACCCCTTCCTCGGTCCGGGCCCGGATGCTGTCGTCGTCCTCGAGCACCGCGTCCGGGGCCATCATGGCCCCGACACTCGCGGCCCGGGCGAAGTAGCTAAGGAAGCGGCCGGTCGGGGTGGCGGCCTGCTCGCCCTCGGACAGTCCTTCCTGGGAGCGTTCGCTGCGGGCCGCGTCCTGGGACATGTCCGCACTGATCAGGCGGTCGACGAACGGCAACCCTAACTCTGTGGCCAGGCGGGGGGCGATGATGCTGCCGCCCGAGCCGTACGTCGCCGACACCGTCACCAACGGCGCAAACCTGTGGCTTCCCATTATTCTCCGCTCCCCTGAGTGGATTTGCCCAAGACCCTACGCGGCGGGGCTGGTCTCCGGCTGGTATTGCGCCACACTTGTAGGGACGGCGGGGCGGCGCCGGCGCGGTGCCCCCTCTTTCACCGACAAGGACTTTCTTGAACCTCGACCGCATCCGCAACCTGAGCATCGTGGCCCACGTGGACCACGGCAAGTCCACCCTGTCGGACCGCATCCTGGAGTTGACCGGCGCGGTGGACGCCCGGGACATGCGCGAGCAGTACCTCGACTTCATGGACATCGAGCGGGAGCGGGGGATCACTATCAAGGCCCAGAACGTCCGGGTGCACTGGAAGGGCTACACCATCCACCTCATCGACACGCCCGGCCACGTGGACTTCGGCTACGAGGTCAGCCGCAGCCTGGCCGCCTGCGAGGGCGTGGTGTTGCTGGTCGACGCCGCCCAGGGGATCGAGGCTCAGACCCTGGCCAACGCCTACCAGGCCATTGAGCACGACAAGGAGATCGTGGCCGCCCTCAACAAAATCGACCTGCCCGCGGCCGACCCGGACCGCTACGCCGGTGAGATCGAGCGGGTGCTCGGCGTACCCGCCGAGCAGATCCTGCGGATGTCGGCCAAGACCGGCGCCGGTGTCCCCGAGTTGCTCGACGCCATCTGCGAACGCATCCCACCCCCGCAGGGCGACCCGGACGCCCCCCTGCAGGCCCTCATCTTCGACTCCTACTACGACCAGTACCGCGGGGTGATCAGCGCCATCCGGGTGGTCAACGGGACGCTGACGGCTGGCGCCCGCCTGCGCTTCCTGCAGACGGGCCGGACCCACGAGGTGGAGGAGATCGGGGTGCGCACCCCGCTCAATGTCCCCGTGGCCGGGCTGGGGCCGGGCGAGGTCGGCTACCTGATCGCCGGCATCAAGGACGTCGGCGAGGCCCGCAGCGGCGAGACGGTCACCGACGCGGCCCGGCCCGCCACCGCGGCCCTGGCGGGCTACGAGGACCCCAAGCCCATGGTGTTCTGCGGGCTGTACCCGGTGGAGGGCGACGACTTCTCCAACCTGCGCGAGGCCCTGGAGAAGCTGCGGCTCAACGACGCCTCGGTCACCTACGAGCCGGAGACGTCGGGCGCCCTGGGGTTCGGCTTTCGCTGCGGTTTCCTGGGCCTGCTGCACATGGAGATCGTCCGCGAGCGGCTGGAGCGGGAGTTCGACCTGTCGCTCATCGCCACCGCCCCCAGCGTCGAGTACCGGGCCCATCTCACCGACGGGACGGTGGTGGAGGTCCACAACCCCTCGGAGATGCCGGAGCCCCAGAAGCTGGAGTCGATCGAGGAGCCGTACCTGACGGCCACCATCCTGACCCCGACGGAATACACCGGGACGCTGATGGAGCTGTGCCAGAGCCGGCGGGGCGAGATGGGGCGCATGGAGTACCTGTCGCCCGAACGCCTGGAGCTGGTGTACAAGATCCCCCTGGCCGAGGTGGTCATGGACTTCTTCGACGCCCTCAAGAGCCGGACCAAGGGCTACGCCAGTCTCGACTACGAGCCGGCCGGCTGGGAGCCGGCCGACCTGGTCAAGATCGACGTGCTGCTCAACGGCCTGCCCGTCGACGCCTTCAGCGCCATAGTGCACCGCTCGGAGGCCCAGGAGTACGGCCGCCGCATGACCGAACGGCTGCGGGGCCTGATCCCCCGGCAGATGTTCGACGTGCCCATCCAGGCCGCCATCGGCGGGCGCATCATCGCCCGGGAGACGGTGAAGGCCAAGCGCAAGGACGTGCTGTCCAAGTGCTACGGCGGTGACATCACCCGCAAGCGCAAGCTGCTCGAGAAGCAGAAGGAAGGCAAGAAGCGGATGAAAAACATCGGCCGGGTAGAGGTCCCCCAGGAAGCGTTCATCCAGGCCCTGCGCCTGGACGAATAGCCGCCGTCAGGGCCTCGACCTGCGCAGCGGTGAGGTGCACGCTGGCGGCGGCACAGTTTTCCTCCAGGTGCGAGACGGACGCGGTGCCGGGGATGGGCAGCATCACCGGGCTGCGGGCGAGCAGCCAGGCCAGGGCCACCTGGGAGGGGGTGGCGCCCGTCTCGGTGACGACGGCATCGACCAGCCCGCCCGGCCGGGCCAGCTCGCCGGCGGCGATCGGGTTCCACGGGATGAAGGCGATGTGCTCCCGTTCGCAGTACTCGAGGACCGCCTCCGAGGAACGGTCGGTGAGGTTGTAGCGGTTCTGGACGCTGACGATGGGCACCACCGCCCGGGCCGCCTCGATGTCCGACACGGTCACGTTGGACAGGCCGACGTTACGGACCTTGCCTTCCTTGCGCAGGTCGGCGAGCAGGCGGAACTGCTCGCCGGCGGGCACCTTCGAGTCGATGCGGTGCAGCTGGAACAGGTCGATACGCTCCACCCCCAGGCGGCGCAGGCTCATCTCGCACTCCTGGCGCAGGTATTCGGGCCGGCCGACCGGATGCCATTGGTTGGGTCCGGTGCGGGTCAGGCCGGCCTTGGTAGCGATGACCAGGCCGTCCGGGTAGGGGTGCAGAGCCTCGCGGATGAGCTCTTCGCTGACGTAAGGGCCGTAGGAGTCGGCGGTGTCGATGAGGTCGATCCCGAGCTCCACGGCCCGGCGGAGCACTCGCAGGCACTCGGCCCGGTCGGTGGGTTCGCCCCAGATGCCCCGGCCGGTGAGGCGCATGGCCCCGAAGCCGAGGCGGTGGACCAAAAGGTCGCCGAGTTGCATGGTGCCGGCGGCATCGACGGTGAGGGAGAAGGTCATGATTCCGTTATACCGGCATACCGGCTTTCCCACTCGTGCCCACTCGTGCCCACTCGTGCCCACGTGAAGGTGCTGGCACTCGGTATCGTTGAGTGCCAACGTGCTCGATGATCGCAAGGCCGCCATCCTCAAAGCGGTAGTGGAGGAATACATCCAGACCGCACAACCCGTGGGGTCGGCGG
>DASXZS010000132.1:0-5539 GCA_036501785.1 Acidimicrobiales bacterium
CAATGAAGTTGTGGTTGAGAAGGCGCGCTTCCTCCTGGGCCAAGACCAGGACTCTTCGGGCTCGGTCTGTGAAACGTTCGAACATGCTGGTCCTCCGTGCCAGCAGTGTACCCGCCACTCTCCCGTTCCGTCTGAGCACAGCCCGCCGGGGCGCCCGGGCCAGGCTCCAGTTCGTACTTGGGACGGGGGTCGCGTACTCTCGCCAGGAGTGACTGTCATGGATGAGCTGCGTCTTCCTGGCCTGGAGGAGGCCTTGGGTCGGGTGGAGCAGGCCTTGTCCACCACGACCCAGGCGGCGGACCCGTTTCTGGCGGAAGTCACGGGGCATTTGGTCCGAGCGGGCGGAAAACGACTGCGACCGGCGCTCGTGATCGCGGCCGCCTCGGTCAGCAGCGCCACGATCGCCGGAGGGGACGGCCGCGTCGACATCGCCGTCGGCGAGGACATCATCCAGGGCGGGGTCGCGGTGGAGCTGGTGCACCTCGGGTCGCTCTACCACGACGACGTCATGGACGAGGCCGAGCACCGCCGGGGGGTGGCGAGCGTCAACGCCCGGTGGGGCAACCTGACCGCCATCCTGGCCGGCGATTTCCTGCTGGCCCGGGCCTCGGAGATCGCGGCGTCGTTGGGCACCGAGGTGGCGGCCTTGCTGGCTCGCACCATCGGCCAGCTGTGCGAGGGGGAGGTGGGGCAGCTGCGGTATTCGTTCAATCCCTCCCGGCCCGAAGCGGCCTACCTGGCCTCTATCGCCGGCAAGACCGCGTCGTTGATGGCGACCTCGGCCCGCATAGGCGGCATCGTCAGCGGCGCCCCCCGGCCCTGGGTGGACGCCCTGACCGGCTACGGGCATGCGCTGGGCATGGCCTTTCAGATCTGGGACGACGTCCGGGATCTGGTGTGCAGCGAGGCCAACTTGGGCAAGCCGGCCGGCCACGACATGGTCGAAGGCACATACACCCTCCCGGTGTTGCGGGCCTTGGCCGTCCCGGGCGCCGGCGACGACCTGCGGGCCTTGCTGGGCGGGCCGTTGGATCCGCCGGCCCGTGACAAAGCGCGCGACCTGGTGCTGTCCACCCAGGCCGTGGTGGCGTCGATCGTGGAGGCCCGCCGCTGGGCCGACCGGGCCGACTCCTCCCTGGATGTGCTGCGCGACGACGGCGGTTCGCCCGGACGGCTGGCCGTGCTCGGACAGGTGGGCCACCGGCTCATCGACGAACTCGACATCACCTGACCTCGCCGTCCCCGTGACCCGCAGCGCTACTGACACCCGAAGCCGCGGTTGGGGCCGAAGAGTGGTCTCTCTCTATGACGATTTCGTGACAATGGTCGCCGTGCGCAGAAAATGCTCGGCGCGTCACCGTCATTGCGGCCGCCTGATCCGGCTCGCCGAGCCACGCCCCGCCGGAACAGTGTCGAGGGCCGGACATGCGAGGGGCTGCCTCCTTTCAACGATTGGAGGCAGCCCCTCGTCGTGTCCGGGCCTCTTCGCCGCTCGTCGTGTCCGGGCCTTCGCGCCCGCTACCCCTGTTCGGGTCGCATGGTCGGAAAGGCGATGACGTCGCGGATGGCATCCACGCCGGCGAGCAGCATGACGAGGCGGTCCATCCCGATCCCGAGCCCGCCGGTGGGCGCCAGCCCGAACTCCAGGGCTCGCAGGTAGTCCTCGTCGACCACCATGGCCTCGTCGTCGCCGGCAGCGCGCGCCGCGGCCTGGGCTGCGAACCGGGCCCGCTGCTCGTCCGGGTCGACCAGCTCGCTGAAGGCGTTGCCCAGCTCTCGGCCCGCGACGATGGGCTCGAAGCGCTCGACGTAACCGGGCCGGCTCCGGTGGTCACGGGCCAGCGGCGAGACCTCCTTGGGGTAGTCGGTCACGAAGATCGGCCCCCACAGCTCGGCCTCGGTGGTCTTCTCGTAGATCTCCAGGATCAGCTTCCCGGGCCCCCAGGAGTCGTGCACGGGCACCCCTGCCGCCGACGCCATGGCGCGCAGCTCGTCCACTGGCATGGTGACGTCGACCGACAGGCCGGCGTGCTCGCTGATCAGCTCGGTCATGGTGGCCCGCCGCCAGGGCACGGCCAGCGACAGGGGTCGGCCGTCGTACTCGAGCGAGGTGGTGCCGCACACCGCCATCGCCGCTCCGGCCACCAGCTCCTCGGTCAGCGTCATCATGTCGGTGTAGTCGGCGTAGGCCTGGTACAGCTCGAGCATGGTGAACTCCGGGTTGTGCCGAGGCGACAGCCCCTCGTTGCGGAACACCCGGGCGATCTCGAACACCTTCTCGAAGCCGCCGACGACCAGCCGCTTGAGGTACAGCTCGGGCGCGATCCGCAAGTACAGGTCCAGGTCCAGGGCGTTGTGGTGGGTGACGAAGGGCCGGGCCGTCGCCCCGCCCGGGATGGGGTGAAAGATCGGCGTCTCCACCTCCACGAACCCCTGCTCCTCCAGCCAGCGGCGGGTCCACGAGATCACCTGGCTGCGCAGCAACAGCGTTTCCCGTGTCCCCTCGTGGGCCCACAGGTCGGCGTAGCGCTGGCGATAGCGCAGGTCGACATCGGTGAGCCCCTTCCACTTGTCGCCGAAGCTGCGCCGGGCCTTGGCCAGCAGGGTCCACGACGAGATCTTCACGGAGAGTTCACCCGTGCGGGTCCGCACCACCTCGCCGGTCGCGCCGATCCAGTCCCCCAGCGACAGCCGGACGAATTCCCCGAACTCCTCCGTCCACGCCACGCCCGCGAACAGCTGGATCGCCCCCGACGAGTCCCGCAGGGTGCCGAACGCCAGCTTGCCCATCTCCCGGCGCAGCATCAGCCGGCCGGCGACGGACACCACCACCCCGGCGTCGGCGCCGGCTTCCAGCGAGGCGAACTTTGCCGCCAGCTCCGCAGCCGAGGCGTCGCGGTCAAACCGGTAGGGGATGCCCTCCATCGATCGGCCCTATCGCTCGTTGCGGCCGAAGATGATGCGCAGCCCGTCCAGAGTGAGCCAGGGCTCGTGGTGCTGGATGGACGCCGAGTAGGGGCCGATGAGCCCGGCCAGCCCGCCGGTCGCCACCACCGTGCACGGCCCCACCTCGTCCTGGAGCCGCCGGCACAGCCCGTCCACCTGGGCCGCGAACCCGTAAATAACCCCGGCCTGTACCGATTCCACAGTGTTCTTGGCCAGGATGCTGCGCGGCTCGATCAGCTCCACCCGCGGCAGGAGGGCGGCCCGCGCTGACAGGGCCTCCAGCGAGATCTCGATGCCGGGCACGATGATGCCCCCGAGGTACTCGCCCTTTGCAGAGACCACCTCAAAGGTGGTGGCGGTTCCGAAGTCGACAACGATCGTCGGGCCGCCGTACTTCTCAAAAGCGGCCACCGCGTCGGCGATGCGGTCGGCGCCCACCTCCTTGGGGTTGTCGTAATGGATCGGCATGCCGGTCCGGACGCCCGGCTCGACGATCACCGTGTTGACCTTGAACCAGCGGTCGCTCATCTCCCGCAGGGCGGTCCGCAACCGGGGCACGACCGAGGCCACGGCGATGCCGGTAATGCTCTCGGTGAGGTCGAGCCCTTGCAGCTGGAACAGTTGATCGATCAGCAGCGCCATCTCGTCCGCGGTACGCGAGGCGATGGTGGCGGTGCGCCAGTGGTGGAGCAGCTCGGTGCCGCTGCCACCCGGGCCGTCGCCGGGCTCGTACAGGCCGATGACGGTCTGGGTGTTGCCGACGTCGATGGCGACCAGCACCGCTCAGCGCTCCAGGTCCAGGCCGATGTCGAGTATGGGCGCGGAGTGCGTCAGAGCGCCCACGGAGATCAGGTCCACGCCGGCCGAGGCGTAGGCGGCCACCGTCTCCAAGGTGACCCGCCCGGACACTTCCAGCGGGATGCGCCCGCCAACCAACTGCACCGCTACGGCGACCTCGGAGGGGTCCATGTTGTCGAGCAGCACCAGATCGGCGCCGGCGGCCACCGCCACCTTGACCTGGTCGAGGGTGTCGCATTCCACCTCGCAGGGCACGCTGGGCCAGCGCCGCTTGGCTTGCGCCACCGCGGCGTCGATGGAGATGCCGGCCAGATGGTTGTCCTTGAGCAGGATGCCGTCGGAGAGGGAGCCCCGGTGGTTGACGCCGCCGCCGGCGCGCACGGCTGCCTTCTCCAGGGCCCGCAAGCCGGGCGTGGTCTTGCGGGTGTCGCGGATGCGGGCGGTGAGCCCGGCGGTGTCAACGAACCGGCGGGTCAGGGTGGCGACACCGGAGAGGTGGCTGAGCAGGTTGAGGGCGGTCCGTTCGGCCGTCAGCACCGAGGCCAGCGGCCCCTGCACCCGGGCCAGGACCTGGCCGGGCTCGATGCGGTCCCCGTCGCCGGCGGCCCACCGCACGCCGATGGCCGCGTCCACGGCGGCGAAAGCCTCGCTGGCCGCCAGCCGGCCGGCCAGCACGCCCGGCGCCCGGGTCACCACGGCGGCGGTGACGGTGGCGTCGGCGGGGACCAGGCTGGCGGTGAGATCGCCGAACACCCCGAGGTCCTCGCCGAGAGCCCGAGCCACCACGTCGCGCACGGCCGTGATCGGGGGGTCCAACCAAGTGGCCGTCATTGCACGAACCTATGGGAAAAGACCTCAGACGTCGCAGGGAAATCCTCTCGCCGATGCCCACCCCGGCTCTCCTCCCGGGCGGTAGCCGCGGCGATGAGGGCCCCGGCCACGTCCACCAGGTTGGCGAGCTCACCCGGGCCGGGCGCCAGTTGGGCCACCTCCTCGGCGGCGGCGGCAAGGGACGCGGCACTGCGCACCACCCCGGCCCCACGGGTCATGGTCCGCTGCAGCACCTCCCGGCCCTTGACGGGGTCGGCGGGGCGTTCGCCAGCGGGGCGATCCGGCCGGGCCAGCCATTGCACACCAATCTCACTGGGCACGGAGGTCTCACCGGGCACGGAGGTCTCACCGGGCACGGAGGTCTCCCCGGGTGCAGAGGCGCCCGGTTGCAGGACCGGACGGAGGGCGCCGGACGCGGCGGGCGCCTCCTTCCCCGAAAGCACGGCCTCGACCGCCCGGGCCCCGAACACCATGCCCTCCAGCAGCGAGTTCGACGCCAGCCGGTTGGCGCCATGGACCCCGGTGCAGGCCACCTCGCCGGCGGCCCACAAGCCCGGCAGCATGGTGGCGCCGTCCAGGTCGGTGACGACCCCGCCGCAGAGGTAGTGGGCGGCCGGAGCGACCGGGAGCCAGTCCCGCCTCGGGTCGAGGCCCAGATCGCGGACCACCGCAGCCAGGGTCGGGAAGCGGGCCTCGAAGGCGTCGACGCCGGAGACGTCGAGCCACATGTGCTCGACGCCGTCCTCGCGCATGCGGGCCGCCACCGCGGCGGCGACCACATCACGGGGTTGGAGCTCGTCCACGAACCGGGCGCCGCGGCGGTCGCGCAGCAGGGCCCCTTCGCCGCGCAGGGCCTCGCTGAGCAGGGGGCGGGGGCCGGCCGTGGCCCCGTGCAGGGCGGTGGGGTGGAACTGCACGAACTCCACGTCGGCCACGGCCACGCCGGCCCGCAGCGCCATGGCCA
>DASXZS010000133.1:0-3178 GCA_036501785.1 Acidimicrobiales bacterium
CACCCGGCCTTCGTGTACCTTCGCGACGGCGTCGAAGTCCGCGTCGAAACCTCGCCGGGCGATTACGTCTACGTGCCTCCGTACACGCCGCACCGGGAGGAGAATTCCTCGACCGACGAGGACGCCGTGGTGGTCATCGCCCGGAGTACTCAGGAAGCCATCGTCGTCAACCTGCCGGGGCTCGCAGAGTAGTGCCCCCACTCGCCGCGTAGTGAACCCGGTGGTGAGCTGTTGGGCGGGTAGTGGGGCGCCGTGTGCAGATCTGAGCAGTCACGTCCCCTAGGATCTGCCGGTGCTCGCGCTGCTCAACTTCACCCACTTTGTCTCGACAACTGGCTACCTCGCGGTCTTCCTGCTGTCGATCCTGCAGTCGTGCTGCGTACCGACTTCCTCGGAGCTGACGTTCGGCTTCGCCGGCTACCTCGCCGCCAGCGGCAAGTTCAGCCTGATCGGGATCATCCTGACCGGGGCGGCGGGTGAGGTGGTGGGCGCCTACGTGGCCTGGATCGTGGGCCGCTACGGAGGGCGCAGCTTCGTGGACCGCTTCGGCAAATATGTGCTGCTCACCCACCACGACCTGGATCAGGCCGAGGCTTGGTATGACCGCCACGGCAACTGGGGGGTCTTCGTGGGCCGCCTGGTGCCGGTGATCCGCAACTTCGTGGCCGTACCGGCCGGCGTGGCCGAGGTGCCGCTCGTGCGCTTCGGGATCCTGACCGCGCTCGGCAGTCTCATCTGGGACGGGGCCTGGGCCGTGATCGGCTACAACCTCAAATCCAGCTACAACTCGATCAGCAAGGGATTCAGCGACGCCGGCTACGTCATCGGCGTGCTGGCCGTGCTCGCCATTGCCTTCCTCGTCTACCACCGCTATCGCAGCTACAAGGCGGCCACGGCACCCGGCGGGGTCGCCCACCGGGCCGCCGCGTCGCGCCCGAGCAACCGGCCTCTCGACCCCGCCGCGGCGGAGGAGGAGCCGGTCATCCGTCGGCAGCCCTGAGGACTGCACCGCAGCCGAGACGTGGACTTCGAAGCAGAGCAACGCAACCTGACCGACCCTGGCCGGCCGGGCCAGATCGGGCCCCATGTCAGGCGGCGCGCCCGGCAGCCGGCGAAACGCGTGCCGGAGGTCACGGTCTACTTCTGGATCGCCAAGATCCTGACGACGGCCATGGGGGAGGCGCTCTCCGACTACCTGGTGCACCGTTTCGATCCGGTGATCGCGGTGGCCTTCGGCGCGGTGGTCCTGGTGGCGGCCTTGGCCCTGCAATGGGCGGCCGGCCGGTACGTGGCGTGGATCTACTGGCTGGCCGTGGCCACGGTGGCCGTGACCGGCACCATGGCCGCCGACGTGCTGCACATCAGGTTCGGGGTCCCGTACGCGGTGTCCACCTTGCTGTTTGCGGCCGTCCTGACGGTGGTGTTCATCGCCTGGTATGCCAGCGAGAAAACCCTCTCCATCCACAGCATCTTCACGTTGCGTCGAGAGGTGTTCTACTGGGCGACCGTCATGTCGACGTTCGCCCTCGGCACCGCCGCCGGCGACCTCACCGCCTTCACCCTGCACCTGGGTTTCTTCTCGTCCGGTCTCCTCTTCGCCGGTGCGTTCGCAGTGCCGGCGGTGGCCTACCGCTTCGGCCTCAACCCGGTGCTGGCGTTCTGGTCCGCCTATGTGGTGACCCGCCCTCTGGGCGCCTCGTTCGCGGACTGGATGGGCAAGGCGCGCAGCGCCGGTGGCCTGGCCTGGGGCGACCGGACGGTGGCTCTGGTGCTGGCGCTGTTGATCGTGGCCGTGGTCGCCTACCTGACGGTCTCGCGGACCGACTCCGAGACCAGCCGGCGGCCCTCCTACCGTTGACGACTTGGACGCCCAGGCTGCTCTCGGGGCCCGGCGGCGATACGGTGTGCGCCACCGGCAACTGGTAGCCATGCTCCGCCCGGTCTTTTTTTCCTCCAACATGAAACGGTCATGCCCAAGCCCCTAGTCATCGTCGAGTCGCCCGCCAAGGCCAAAACCATCTCCTCGTTCCTCGGCGCCGACTACCAGGTCGAGTCGTCCATCGGGCACATCCGCGACCTACCCCGCAACGCCGCCGACGTCCCGCCGGCCTACAAGGGCGAGGCCTGGGCCCGCCTCGGCGTCGACGTCGACAACGATTTCAAGCCCCTCTATGTCGTCTCCCGCGACAAGCGGGACCAGGTGCGCAAGCTCAAGGCCCTGGTCAAAGACGCCAGCGAGCTGTATCTCGCCACCGACGAGGACCGCGAGGGTGAGTCGATCGCCTGGCATTTGCTGGAGGTGCTGGCCCCCCGGATCCCGGTGCGGCGCATGGTCTTTCACGAGATCACCCGGCCGGCGATCGAGCGGGCGGTGCGGGAGTCCCGGGACCTCGACCGCCGCCTGGTCGACGCCCAGGAGACCCGCCGCATCCTGGACCGGCTGTACGGCTACGAGGTCAGCCCGGTCCTGTGGAAGAAGGTCATGCCGGCCCTGTCCGCGGGCCGGGTGCAGTCGGTGGCCACCCGCCTGGTCGTGGAGCGCGAGCGGGCCCGGATGCGGTTCGTGGCCGCGTCTTTCTGGGATATCAACGGCCAGTTCTCGGCGGAGAAAGAGCAGCCCGTGCCGTTCGGCGCCGCCCTGGTGGCCCTGGACGGACGGCGCCTGGTCACCGGCCGGGACTTCGGTGAGGACGGGCAGGTCACCAGGGACGAGGTGGTCCGCCTCGACGAGGAGGGGGCGCGGGGGCTGGCGGAGCGGCTGGCGCCGGCGTCGTTCAGTGTCCGCTCGGTGGAGGAGAAGCCGTGGCGCCGGTCGCCGGCGGCGCCGTTCATGACCTCGACGCTGCAGCAGGAGGCCGGGCGCAAGCTGCGCTTCAGCTCGGCGCGCACCATGCGCGTCGCCCAGGACCTCTACGAGGCCGGGTACATCACCTACATGCGGACCGACTCGACGACCCTGTCGGACCAGGCCCTCGACGCCGCCCGGGCCCAGGCCCGCGCCCTCTACGGCGACCAGTACGTCCCCGCCCAGCCCCGCCGCTACCTGAAGAAGGTCAAGAACGCCCAGGAGGCCCACGAGGCCATCCGCCCGGCGGGGGAGTCGTTTCGCACGCCCGAGCAGACCGGCCTGGGCGGCGACCTGCGCCGCCTGTACGAGCTGGTGTGGATGCGCACCGTG
>DASXZS010000134.1:0-2836 GCA_036501785.1 Acidimicrobiales bacterium
GTGGCCCGGTTGTCGAGCTCGGTGAGGCTGTCTTCGCTCGCCCGGCGCACCAGGTCCGCGGTGGCGTTCGCCCACTGCGGTTCTCGTGCTCCGTCTCCTCCGCCTGATTGCTGTCCCACCATGACGCTTTTCGGCATCCGCAACCGCGAACTTAATTGATTTGTCCGCCTGGCCACGTTCCTGGAGGCCTGCCGGGATGGGGGCCTAGCGGCTAGCCCGACTTGGGGGCGGCGAGGGCGGCCTCGACGGCGTCGAGCATCCGGGCCGTGCAGTCGCGCATCTCCACCACCGGCGCCACGTCCAGCACGGCGTCCACCAGGGCCCCGAACACCTCGCCGGCGTCGCCCCCGTCCAGGGCCGCCGGCTGACCCCGGTCGCCGCCGAGCGACACCGCCGGCGCCAGGGGGATCTGGGCCAACAGGGGAGCGCCGATCTCGTGGGCCAGCCGCTCCCCGCCGCCGGCGCCGAACAGCTCGTAGCGTTCGCCGTGCTCGCAGGTGAACCCACTCATGTTCTCGATGACGCCGGCCACTCGCAGGTAGCCCTTGCGGGCCATGTCCGCCGCCCGCACCGCCACCTTCTGGGCCGCCAGCGCCGGGGTGGTCACGATGAGCATCTCCGCCCGCGGCAACATCCGGGCCAGTCCCATCTGGACATCGCCCGTCCCCGGTGGCATGTCGACCAGCAAGTAGTCGAGTTCGCCCCAGGCCACATCTTCGAGGAAATGTTGGACGCCGCGCAGCAACATCAAGCCTCGCCACATGACCGCTTCGTCTTCGGGCGAGAGGAACCCCATCGAGACGACCTTGATCAATCCCGTTCCCACGGCTTTGGTCATGGGCTCGATGCGCCGCCGGTCGCCGCCGGCCGCCTGGCGGGCCTCCAAGCGGCCCTCGATCCCGAGCATCCGGGGCACGGAGAAGCCGGCGATGTCCGCGTCGAGCACCCCCACGGTGTAGCCGCGGCTGGCGAGACCGGCAGCCAGGTTCACCGTGATCGACGACTTGCCGACGCCGCCTTTGCCCGACGAGACCGCCAGCACCCGGGTGCGGCCGGGGATCTCCGTCGCCGGGGGATTCTCCTGGGCCCGTCGGCGGGCCCGGGCCATCACTGTCTTCTTCTGGGTGGCGTCCATCTCGCTGGTCTGCACCTGGACCGCGGTCACGCCGGGCAGGCTGCCGATGCGGTCTTTGACGTCACGCTCGATTTGGGATCGCAACGGGCACCCGGCCGTGGTGAGCGCCACTTTCACGGTGACCGAACCATCCGTGGTGATGTTGCAGCCGACGTACATGCCGAGGTCGACTAGGTCGTCGCCAAGCTCGGGGTCGATGACGCCGCGCATGGCGCCCCGGACCGTCTCTTCGTCGATCATGCTTGCCCGGTCGGCCACGCCTGCCAGTGTACGGGCGTGGGTAGGCTTGGTCCGGTGGAGCGACTGTCACTGTTCAAGGTGCTGGCGGACCCGTCTCGTTACTCCATCTATCAAGAAGTGGCCCGGGCCGAGAACCCGGTGTCGACGGTCGAGATCGCGGCGCGGCTCAACCTTCATCCCAACACGGTGCGTCTCCACTTGGAGAAGATGCGCGACGCCGGGATGGTGGTGGTCTCCACGGACCGCCAGGGCTCGGTGGGACGGCCCCAACACCGTTGGGCCGCAGTGCCGCAGGCGCCATCCCTCGGTCTCGAACCCGCCGGGTTCCGGCTGCTGGCCCACATGCTCGCCGAACTGGCGGCCGGGGAGCCGCCCGACGCAGCCGTCGTGGCCGGCGTGGGGCGGCGGCGGGGCCAGGAGCGCACCGCCGGCCGACCCTACCGGCCAGGGATTCCGCAGGCCGCCTGCTTACAGGTGGTGATGGACGAATTGGCGGATCTGGGTTTCGACCCCGCGGTCGAATCTGGGGCCACCGCCGGGGCCGCCACCATCTCGTTCACCCACTGCCCCTTCCGGGAGATCGCCGCCCTGTACCCCGACCTGGTGTGCCAGCTGCACCGGGGCATCACCGAGGGCATCCTCTCGGGGGCGGTCGCCGCCAACCCGGGGGTCTCGGCCCGGGTCGCCTCGTTCGGCAGCCTGGTGGACGTCGATCCGTGCCGGGTAGAGGTGTCGATCACAACCTGATCGCTGATCGGCACCCGTTGATCGCGACAACGCTTGCGGAGCGGTAACATGTTCGCTGAGCGCGGATTGGCGCGCCCCGCGATTTCCCAGGAGGACCGGTGAGCACCACTCAGACCGATGTGACCCCCACCGAGGCCATCAGCCTTACTGACGCGGCTGCGGCCAAAGTCGCGGAGCTGATCGAGCAGGAGGGCAACCCTGAGTTGGCGCTGCGGGTGGCTGTCCGCCCCGGCGGCTGCTCCGGCTTCAGCTACGAGATGTTCTTCGATACCGACGTCGCCGACGACGACGTTACGACCGCGTTCGGGCCGGTCAAGGTGGTCGTGGACCCGGCGAGCGCCAGCCTGCTTCAGGGCGCCAGCCTGGACTTCAAGGACGGGCTGCAGGGCGCCGGTTTCAGCATCAACAACCCCAACGCCAGCCGCACCTGCGGCTGCGGCCAATCTTTTAGCTGAGCGTCGCCTTTACCCTCGACGGCCACCCCGCGGAGGTGGCCCACGAGGACGGGACCCTGCTGGACGCCCTACGCCAAGACCTTGGTTGTGGCGCGGTCAAAGACGGGTGTAGCCCGCAAGGCCAGTGTGGTTGTTGCACGGTTCTGATCGATGGGGCCCCCCGGGTAGCGTGCGTGACGCCACTACGCCGGGTGGCCGGGCGGTCGGTCACCACGGTTGACGGGCTGGAGGAGGGGGTGGCGGCGCGGTTGGTGGGTCA
>DASXZS010000135.1:0-13520 GCA_036501785.1 Acidimicrobiales bacterium
GTAGCCGACCCGGCCGCCATGGCCCGGGCCTTCCGCCTGGCGGTGGAGGCCGGCCGGGCCGGGCGCCTGGCCGGGCTGCCGGCGACAGGCCACTCGGCGGCCGCCTCCTCGCCCCTGACCGGGTTCCTGGCGTGACCACCACTCCCGTGGAGCTGGAGCGCCGCTCTGACGGCGTCCCGGACGCCACGGCGGCGGCCGACGTGGCCGCGACGGACGTGGCGGCCTGGCGGGCCCGGGTCGCCACCTCGACCGACGCCGACGTCGACCGGGCCCTCGGACGATCCCGGCCGGGGTTGGGTGACCTGGCCGTCCTGCTGTCCGACGCTGCCGGCGCCCGGCTGGAGGAGCTGGCCCAGGCCGCCCACCGGGTGACCCTGGCTCGCTTCGGCCGGACGGTGCGCCTGTTCGCCCCGCTGTATCTCTCCAACGAGTGCGTCTCCACCTGCACCTACTGCGGGTTCTCGGCCGGCAACGACATCGCCCGCCGTACCCTCGGCGTCCCGGAGGTCGCGGCCGAAGCGGCCGAGCTCCACCGCCGGGGCTTCCGCCACCTCCTGCTGGTGTCGGGTGAGCATGCGCGCATCGTCAACCGTGACTACCTGGTGGAGTGTGTCGGCGCGGTGGCACCGATGTTCGCCCAGGTCGGCATCGAGGTGCAGGTGTGGGATACGGACACGTACCGCCGGCTGCTGGCCGCTGGATGTGACGGAGTCACGGTCTACCAGGAGGCCTACGACCTGGGCACCTACGCGAGCGTGCACCTCAAGGGCAAGAAGCGCAACTATGCCTGGCGCCTGGCCGCCCCCGACCGGGCCGCGGAGGCGGGCATGCGCCGGCTGGCGATCGGCGTGTTGCTGGGGCTGGACCCGGATTGGCGTTCCGAGGCCATTGCCCTGGCCGCCCATGCCCAGGCCCTCAGCCGGCGGTGGTGGCGGTGCGAGGTAGGCATCTCCCTGCCCCGTCTGCGGCCGGCTGCCGGCGGGTTCGAGCCGGCGGTCCCCGTCCACGACCGGGAATTCGTCCAGTTGTTGTGCGCCCTGCGCATCGTGCTGCCTGACGTCGGCATCAGCCTGTCGACCCGCGAACCGGCAGACCTCCGTGATGCGCTAGTCCCCCTCGGGGTGACGACGATGTCCGCCGGCTCGCACACCGAGCCGGGCGGCTATGCCGAGGCGAGCGACGCCGAGCCGCAGTTCGCCATCTCCGATGAGCGCAGCCCGGCCGAGGTGGCCGCGGCCTTGCGGACTTCCGGCTACGACCCGGTCTGGAAGGACTGGCAGCGGGCTTAAAGCAGCCAGGAGCAGTCAGGCGTCAGGCGCTCGCCGCCGAGCCGCCCGCGACTTCGTAGGACCACAGCTCCGACGAGACCGCAACCGGACCGCCGTGCGGCGAGGGCCGATCGGCGCCGGCGTGACCGTGCCCGAAGGCGGGTGACGACACCCAGGCCTGGAAGGACTCCTCGTCCCGCCAGCGGGTGACGACCAACCACTGACGCCGGTCGTCGGTGGGTCGGAGCAGTTCGAATCCCTCGAAACCGGCCTGACCGTCCACGGCGCCGGCCCGAGCCGCGAACCGTCGGGCCAGTTCGTCGCCGGAGTCTTCGGGCATGGTGATGGCATTGATCTTGATGACCGTCATGGCCCCGATCTGATCAGATCCGGCCGGCGGAGCACCACCGCGAGGGCCGGGTCGCTACCGGTCCGCGCCGTTACCGTCGTGCAGCGACTGGCCGATCGATCCGGTCACCCCCCGTAGGAGTCCCGACAGCTCCATGGGCACCACGAACTTGGTCGCCGGCGACGCACCCAACCGTTTGAGGGCGTCAAAGTACTGGAGCGTCATGGTGTTGGCGTCCAGCCCGTGCGCGGACGCGTAGATCTCCTTGAGCGCCAGGGCGAAGCCTTCGGCTTGGACGATGGCCGCCTGCCGGTCGCCTTCGGCGGCCAGGATGGCCGACTGCTTGTGGCCCTCGGCCACCGTGATGGCGGCCTGCTTGGTGCCTTCGGCCTCGGTCACCACCGCTCGCCGGGTGCGCTCGGCGGACATCTGCCGGGTCATGGCATCGAGCACCGCCGGCGGCGGATTGATCTCCCGGACCTCCACGTTGGTCACCTTGACGCCCCACCGTTCGGTTACGTCATCCAGCTTGAACCGCAGGGTGTTGTTCATCTCCTCCCGCTTGGACAGGACCTCGTCGAGGCTCATGTCACCGACGACCGCTCGGAGGGTGGTGGCGGCGATCTTGAGGGCGGCGCCCCGGAAGTCCCGGACCGCCAGCACCGACATGACCGGGTCGAACACTTTGGTGAAGATGATGAAGTCGATGGCGATGGAGGCGTTGTCCTCGGTGATGGCCACCTGGTGCGGGACCTCCAGGAACTGCTCGCGGAGGTCGACCAGGGTGACCCGATCGGTGATCGGGTTGATCACGACCAGGCCGGGCCCGCGGGCCCCCACCGACCGGCCCAGCCGGAACAGCACCACCCGCTGGTACTCCCGGACGATCTTGATGCCCGCAGCGGCCCCGGCCAGCAGGGCTACCACCACCACAGCGACAGCGACGATGATTGCGATCACAGCTGATCCTCCTCGGTATCGAACACCCTGGCGTCCGGGACCGTGCCCATCTCGGACCACACCTCGAGGCGAACCCCTCGGACTTTCAGCACGTGTACGGGGGCGCCGGCGGGCAGGTTCCCGCTCACGGATTCGGCGCTCCAGGCCTCGCCGGCGACGCGCACCACCCCGACCGGAGTGAGCTCGGTCACCGCCACACCCGTGGTGCCGCGCAGCGGCGGCAAGACCGCCAACGTTCCGCGCAAGCGTTGGCGCAAGGCGGTGCTGGCCACCACCAGGCCGCCCCCGCTGGCCGTGGCGCTCAAGGCCACCAGCCACCATCCCGCCACCGGTGAGCGGGCCGACGCCGTGATCGCCCACACCACCGCCAGCGCGAACGCCGGCAGCGGGACGAACCAGGCATGGCCGCCAGCATGGGCGCACAGCACAGCCGTGGCAGCCAGGAGGACGACAAGGATGAGCGCCGTTCCCCACCGCACCGCCGCCGGGGCGGCCACCGCCGCGACCGCGAAAGCGATGCCCCCCAGGACCACCACCACCGCGATCGTCAGGGCCACCCTGCCGATCCGGGTGATCCGCGACACGTTTACCAGGTCGCCGAGGTCTGGCGCCTGGACCTCGGTCGCACGACGCAGGCCGGCGGCGGCGGCGCGAGCCAACTGGTCGACTCGGTCAGTGGAACTGGTCATGGCTGGCTTCCACCTGGACCTCCATGGGTTGGTACCAGCTGAGCACTTCCCCATCATTAACACGCATCAGGCCCCACCGGCCCTAATCCTGTGCCCTTACGGCTCCGGTTCGGGCATTCCCCGCCGGTGGGCGGGCCTCCCTATCATGGCGCCCATGAACAACCCCGAGAACGCGGTCGCCCTGCCCCTCACCACGGAGCCCGATGCCGACAGCGACGAGCTCGTCGCAGAGGACCTGCTCGTGGAAGAGATCTCCATCGACGGGATGTGCGGCGTCTACTGAGCCGCCGGCCATGACCGAGTTCACCGGAGGGTTCGATGCCTCCGCCCGCTATCGCTTGGACCCCCAGGTGGCGTTGCGGCCCGAGCCCTTCGGGGCCTTGGCGTACCACTACGGCAGCCGCCGGCTCACCTTCCTCCGATCGGCGCGACTGGCCGAGATGGTCCGGGACCTGGAGCACCACGACTCGGTCCAGGCCGCCGTCAATGCGTCCGTGCCCGAGGTCCAACGCCCCGCTTATTTGCGGGCCCTCGCCTCCCTCGCCGACTCGAGGTTCATCCGTGCCTGTTAGCACTGGGCCTGCTGGTCCTGGCACCGCGGAGCCGGGAAGCGGACTGACCGACCAGCTCAAAGCGGGCTTGGACGCGCCGATCTGCCTCACGTGGGAGATCACCTACGGGTGCAACCTGGCCTGTATCCACTGCTTGTCGTCGTCCGGCCGGCGAGACCGGCGTGAACTGACGACCAGCGAAGCGCAGGCCGTCATCGACGAGCTGCACGACCTGCAGGTCTTCTACGTCAACATCGGCGGCGGTGAGCCAACCATCCGCTCCGACTTCTACGACCTCGTCGATTACGCCGTGGGTCGCGGTGTTGGCGTCAAATTCTCTACCAACGGATCGACGATCACCGGCGAACGGGCCCGTCGCCTGGCGGGCGCCGACTACGTGGACGTGCAGATCTCTATCGACGGCGCCGACGCCGCCACCAACGACGCGGTGCGCGGAGAAGGCTCTTACGCGGTGGCCCGCCGGGCCATGGACCACCTGGCCGACGCCGGGTTCGGTCCGTTCAAGATCAGCGTGGTGGTGACACGCCAGAACACCGGCCAGCTGGACGCCTTCGAGGCGCTGGCGGCCGCCTACGGCGCCCAGCTCCGCCTGACCCGGCTGCGTCCGTCGGGCCGGGGCGCCGACTCATGGGCCCGACTGCACCCGACCCAGGCGCAACAAGTCGACCTCTATCACTGGCTCCTCGATCGTCCCGATGTGCTCACAGGGGACTCGTTCTTCCATCTTTCCGCGCTCGGCGAGGCCCTGCCGGGCCTGAATCTGTGCGGTGCCGGCCGGGTGGTGTGCCTGATCGACCCCATCGGCGACGTGTACGCCTGCCCTTTCGTGCTGCACCCGGAATTCCGGGCCGGCAGCGTGCGCGATCCCGGGGGCTTCGCCCGAGTGTGGCGCCAGTCCGAGCTGTTCCTCGAGCTGCGCCAGCCCGCTTCGGCCGGGGCCTGCGCCTCGTGCGGGTCCTACGACGCCTGCCAGGGGGGCTGCATGGCGGCCAAGTTTTTTACCGGGCTGCCGCTGGACGGTCCCGATCCGGAGTGCGTCAAGGGCCTCGGGGAGGTCCTGCTCGGTCAGCGGGCGGGGACGGCACCTTCCCCCGGGCCGGGGCACTCCGTGCCGGTGCGGTTGCGGTCCCGGCTCCGGGACTCGACCAGGTGACGGAGCTCGGCGCCCTCGTCTGGCCGGAGGTGGCTGCTCGGGCGCCGGCGACGGTCCTGGCCCTCCCCGTCGGTTCGACCGAACAGCACGGCCCGCACTTGCCGCTCTGCACCGACACGGAGGTGGCCGTGGCCCTGGCCCGTCGCTTGACCATGCTCCGGCGTGACGTGGTCATCGCGCCCCCGGTGGCGTACGGGTCGAGCGGCGAGCACGCCGGCTTCCCCGGGACCCTGTCGATCGGGCAGGAGGCGCTGGAGTTGCTGCTGGTCGAGCTGATCCGATCGGCCGACGCCTTCGCCGGCACGGTGATCGTGTCCACCCACGGCGGCAACGCCGGCCTGGTGCACCGAGCCGTTGACCGGCTGACCGCGGAGGGCCGCCCGGTACGGGTTTGGTCGCCGCCGGCGGTGGACCCGACCGACACCCATGCCGGCCACACCGAGACCTCGCTACTGCTCGCCATCCGTCCCGGCGCGGTCCGATCCGAGCAGGCCGAACCCGGCGTCCGCCAGCCGCTGCACCAGCTGTGGCCGGCTCTGGTGCGCGGCGGCGTGGCTGCCGTCTCCCCTAACGGAGTGCTCGGCGACCCCACGGACGCCTCGGCGGAAGCGGGCCAGCGCCTGCTCGGCGAGTGGACCGAGGACCTCTTTGCGGCGATCGCAGGCTGGCCGTGACCGAGCCCACCCCGCCCGGGGTGGCCGTCATCACCGGGGCGGCCAGAGGCATCGGAGCCGCCACCGCCGCCCGCCTGGCCGCGTCCGGCTGGCGCCTGGTGCTGGTGGACCGCTGCCGCGACGACCCCGCCCTGGCCTACCCCCTGGCCACCCCGGCCGACCTCGACGCCACCGTCGCCGCGTGCGGCGGCCCTGCCTACGCCGAAGGGGTGGTGGCCGACGTCCGCGACCAGCCCGCCCTCGACGCCGCGGTGGCCGTCGCCGTGACGCGCTTCGGGGGCGTGGACGCGGCCTTGGCCATCGCCGGCTGCATCGGCGGCGGCACCGAAGCCTGGAACACCTCCGACGAGCTGTGGTCAACGCTGTTGGCCATCAACCTGGAGGGGGCGTGGCGGTTGGCCAAGGCCGCTATACCAGCCCTGCTGGCCCGGCCCGAGCCGCGGCAAGGCCGGTTCGTGGCCGTGGCCTCCGCGGGCGGCAGCGTCGGCATCTACCTGCTCGCCGCCTACAGCGCCGCCAAGCACGGCGTCATCGGCCTGGTCCGCAGCCTGGCCGCCGAGTTGGGCCCGCACGGCATCACCGCCAACGCGGTCGCACCCGGGTCCACCACCACCGCCATGCTCGACGCCAGCGCCGCGGTGTACGGGCTGGGCAGCCCCGGTGAGTTCGCCCAGCAGCACCTGTTGCCCCGATTGCTCACCCCCGACGAGCCGGCGGCCATGATCGCCTGGCTGTGCGGGCCGGACAGCAGCGGCATCACCGGGGCGGTGCTCCCGGTGGACGCCGGCATGACCGCCCGCTGAGCCTCACCGTGGCCGGCCCCCCGGTGCCGGCTGGTTTCGGGCTGGTCCTTGACCCGTCGGTGCGCCGTCCCCGCCCCGAAGTCGTCGTGGGGGGTTCCCCGCTCCGGGTCCTCCGGCTCCGGCCCGAAGGCGCCCGCCTGGTGGACCGCTGGGTCGGAGGCGAGCCGATCGGCTCGGCCCGCGGCGCCCAACGCCTGGCCCGGCGCCTGCTGGACGCCGGCGTCGCCCACCCCCGGCCGCCCTGCGGCGCCGGCCCGCCCGCCGACGCGGTCACCGTCGTGGTCCCCGTCCGCGACCAACCGGCTGGGTTGGCCATCACCTGGTCCGCCCTCGGCGAGACCCAGGCTCGCATCATCGTCGACGACGGCTCCGTCCCTCCGGTGGCGGCGGCCGGCGCCGAAATCATCCGTCACTCCACGAGCCGCGGCCCGGCTGCCGCCCGCAACACCGGGTGGCGAGCTGCTGGCAACACCGTCGTCGTCTTCCTCGACGCCGACTGCGAGCCGACGCCAGGGTGGTTGGCCGCCCTCCTCCCCCACTTCGCCGATCCTGCCGTCGGGGCGGTGGCACCGCGGGTGCGGAGCCGCCCCGGCCCGGACACCTCCCCCCGCTTGGCCGCCTACGAAGGGCTCCGGTCCGCCCTCGATCTCGGCCCCCGCGAAGCACCCGTCCGGCCGGGCAGCTGGGTGCCCTACATCCCGACCGCGGCCCTGGCGGTCCGCCGCCAGGCCCTCGAAGAAGTCGACGGCTTCGACGAAGCGCTCCGCTACGGCGAGGACGTGGACCTGGTGTGGCGACTGGAAAAAAGAGGATGGCGGGTTCGCTACGAGCCGGCCGCCACTGTCACCCATCCGGCTCGCCCCGACACCGCCACCTGGCTGCGGCAGCGCTACCACTACGGCCGGTCGGCGGCTCCGCTGGCGGCCCGGCACGGCCGAGCGGTGGCCCCCGTCGCGGCGTCGCGGTGGAGCGCGGCGGCCTGGGGCCTGGCCGCGGCCGGCCACCCGATCGCCGGAGCTGGGCTGGTGGCCGCCACCAGTGCGGCCCTGGCCCGGCGGGCCGGCCGGGACCGGGCCACCGCTCGCACCCTGGCCGGCCTGGCCCTCACCGGGAATCTCCGAGCCGGCGGCGCCCTGGCTGGCGCGGTACGTAGGGCATGGCTGCCACCCATGGCGGTGGTCGCTGGCGTGGCCGCCCGTTCGGGCCGGCGAGCCCCTCTGGTAGCACTCGCCGCGGCCGTGTCCGTCCCGCTGCTGTGGGACTGGCTGGCCGACCATCCACCCGGGCTGAGCCCGGTGGCGGGGTCAATCCTCGAACTGGTGGACGACCTGGCCTACCAGACCGGGGTGTGGGCCGGGATGATCGAGCACCGCTCGGCGGCCGCTCTTTTACCTGCGTGGTGAAACTCTCAGGCGCGGGCCGCGGTCTGTAGCTCCCCGAGCGACTCGTCCAGGTGCACCAGTAAGCGCTGCAAGTGGGGAAGCGTCCGGCGACAGCCAGTCAACCCAAACTCCATGTTGCCGTGATAGCTGGTGACGGTGATGTTGAGAGCCTGCCCGTCCATCGGAATCGACAGCGGGTATACGCCTTCCAGCTGGGCGCCGTTCCAGTACAATGCCCGCGTCGGCCCGGGGATGTTGGATATGACCAGGTTGTAGGGCGGCGATGCCACCCGTCGGACGCCGGCCACCGTGCTGAACAACATCGGCAGTAACGTCACCGCGCTGGCCACGGTCACCTGGGCCGGGCTCATGCTGCGCAGCGAGCGTTTGCCTGCCTCCATGGAGTCGTGCACCGCCGCCAGCCGGGCGGCCGGGTCGTCCACGTCGGTGGCCAGATTGCACAGGATGGCGCCGACCGCGTTGCCGCCCTCCTCGGCGCCCACCTGGCGCAGCGACACTGGCGTCATGGCCACCAGTGGCGCTTCGGGCAGGGCCCCGAGCCCGTCGAGATAGCGCCGGAGCGCGGCGGCACACATGGCCAGGACGACGTCGTTGATGGTGGTGCCGCTGGCGTCGGCAACGGCGCGGATCCGGGCCAAGGGCCACGACTGGGCTGCGTACCGGCGGGCGCCGGTGATCGGCACGTTGAGCATGGTCTTGGGTGCCATCGACGGCAGGTAGGTGCTCTGGTCCATGAGGGCCCGGAGGGCGGCCTTGGCTGCCACCGGACCCAACCCGACCAGTTCCGTCGTGGTCCGCCAGGCGGCGCGGGGCACACCGAGCAGGCCGAGGAGGCCCCGCGACGAGGTCGGCGGGCGGCGCTCCGGCGGCGTCGACCACGGCATCCCCACGTGGCGGGCTTCGGGATCGGCGCTGAGGCTGCGCTCGAGCAACCGCAGGGCGGACACGCCGTCGAGCAACGAGTGATGCACCTTGGTGTACACCGCGAAGCGCTTGCCCTGCAGGCCCTCGATGAGGTGGGCTTCCCACAAGGGCCGGTGGCGGTCCAGCAGGACGCCGTGGAGGCGCGACGCCAGAGCCAACAGCTCCCGCACCCGCCCCGGCCGCGGCAGGGCCGAGTGGCGGACGTGGTGCTCGAGGTCGATGTCGTTATCGAGTTCCCAGCTCCACGCCCCCAAGCTGCTCGGGGGACGGTGGGGCCGGCGGCGGAACAGCGTCGAGATCTCGGGCCCGTCGATCATCTCCTCGTACATGGACCGGGCCCAGTCCGAGCCGGCTCCCGGGGGCAGGCGGAACACCTGCAGACCCCCGACGTGCATCGGCTGCTGCCGGCGCTCGGCCAACAGGAACATGGCGTCGGTGATCGGCATGGGTGCCATGGTTCAACCTGCTTCCCCCACAGCCAGGAGCCGATCCTGTTCGTCGGCTTCCTTGCGGACACTAGCCCCGGCCAGCACCAGGTAGGCGACCCCACCGACGAGCACACCGGTGAAGACACTGAAGTCCGCCCCGCCGCCGCCGAACGCCCGGGCGATCGGGCCTACGTAGAAGGTCTGGCTGAAGGCCAGCACGGACGCCACCGTGCCCAGGGCCTGGGCGACCAGGGCCGGCCAGTGCACGCCCCCCCGGCGCCAGTACAGGCTGCTGTGGTCGGTGCGCTGCAGCTCCGCTGGCACGTAGCGGGTGCGCCGCAGCAGCCAGTCAACGAGAAAGATGGCCATCCACGGGGCGATCCAGGCGATGACCGCGGCGACGAAGTCGTTGAGGAGGTGAAAGAACCCGGCCGAGAAGACCGCATAGGTCGTGATCCCGCAGCCGATCACCGTGTCGAGGAGCACGGCGTTCCAGCGCTTGATGGGCAGGCCCAGGGCCTGCAAGGTCACTCCGGACGAGTACAGGTCCATGCTGTTGATGGCGAACAGCTGGATGATGGCGACGACCAGGAACGGCACCAGGAACCAGCTGCTGAAGGCGTGCGGGAAGCTGTTGAACGGATCCTTGCTGTCGATGTTGACGTAGGTGGCCACGGCCGCGCCCAGCAGCATCAGGGCCGCCTGCGGGATGGCCGTGGCCACGAACACCCAGCCCACGATGGCCTTGCGGCTGGCTTTCCTGGGCAGGTAGCGGGAGAAGTCGTTGCCGGACTCCACCCAGCCCAGGCCGGTGAGGGTGATGGAGAAGGCTAGCCCCGCCATCATCGTCTGCCAGCTGGCCCCGTGGTGGATGCTGCCGGGATTGGCCTTTCCCACGGTGAGGAAGGCCAGGATGATATACAGGGCGATGAACGGGATGACCAGGACCCGCAGCACCTTGACCACGGTGGCGTAACCGAGGAACGGCAGCACGGTCTGCACCGCCGCCGCCGCCACGATCAGCACCACCTTGAGAGGGGTGCCGGCGTGGAAGCCGGCTTTGGACGCCAGGGCGATCCCTCCGAACACCACCAGGATCAGGCCCTCGGTCTCGAAGCCGACCTGGGTCGCCCAGTTGAACAAGGCGATCAACCGGGACCCGTTGGGCCCGAAGCTGGCCCGGTTGATGGTGAACACGGTGGTGCCGGCCTCGGGGCCCTGCAGGCTGCACAGGCCCAGCAACAGGTAGGAGAGGTTGCCGACCAGGATCAGCAGCACGGCCTGGCCGAAGGTGAAGCCGAAGGTCATCAACACCGCGCCGTACACCAGGTACTCGAACTGCACGCTGGCCCCGGCCCACATGCCGAACAGGTCGCGGGGCGTCGCCCACCGATCCGCTTCGGGGATGTAGTCGATGCCGCGCTGCTCGACCCGGAAGGCCTCGTCCGCCCGGTCCTCTGCCGGGACGGTCACCGTCACGAGCGGGTTCCGCCTCGGCGTCCGATCGTCACCAGTTGGGCGGCCAGGCCGGTGTAGCCGGAGGGCGTGAGGGTAAGGAGGCGAGCCTCGGCCTCGGGTGGCAGGTTCAGGCGGCGAATGAAGCTGCGGACCTCCTCGGCCTTGACTGTCTGCCCCCGGGTCAGGGCCTTGAGCTGCTCGTAGGGTTCGGGCAGCCCGTAGCGTCGCATCACCGTCTGGATGGCCTCGGCCAGCACCTCCCACTGCCCGTCCAGCTCGGCGGCCATGACCTCGGGTGCGGGGCTGATCCGCGAGAGGCCCTTGCGGGCCGAGGTGAGGGCCAGCCCCGAGTGTCCGAACGCCGTCCCCATGTTGCGGATGGCGGACGAGTCGGACAGGTCCCGTTGCATGCGGGACACCATCAGCTTGGTGGCCAGGTGCTCCAGCAGCGCGGAGGAGACCCCGGCGTTGGCCTCGGCGTTCTCGAAGTCGATGGGGTTGACCTTGTGCGGCATCGTCGACGAGCCCACCTCCCCTTCGACCGGCCGCTGGCGCAGGTAGTTGCGGCTGATGTACTCCCACATGTCCCGGCAGAAGCCGATCAGGATGGTGTTGAAACGGACGATGGCGTGGAACACCTCGGCCAGGGCGTCATGGGACTCGATCTGGGTGGTCAGGGGGTTCCAGGTCAGCCCGAAGCCCTCCACGAAGCGCCGGGACAGCCCGATCCAATCGACCTCCGGGTAGGCGGTGAGGTGGGCGCCGTAGGTGCCCACCGCGCCGTTGAACTTGGCCAGCAGCGGGACCGCCCGGATGGTGCCGGCGAGGCGTTGCCAGCGGGCCGCGAACACCGCCAGCTCCTTACCCAGGGTGGTCGGTGAGGCCGGCTGGCCGTGGGTGTGGCTGGGCATCGGAAGCTCGGCGCAGGCGGTCGCCTGCGACCACACCTCGCTGATCAGGCCGTCGGCGAGGGGGAGCCACCCGGTGGCGAGTCCTTCGCGGAGCATGAGGGCGTGGGCGATGTTGTTGATGTCCTCGGAGGTGCAGGCGAAATGCACGAACTCGGTCCCAGGCCCGAAGCCGATGGCGGCCAGCTTCTCCTTGAGCAGGTACTCGACCGCTTTGACGTCGTGGTTGATACGGGCCTCGATGGCCTTGATCCGGGCCACGTCCGCCGACCCGAAGTCGGCCACCCATTCCTTGAGGGTGGCGGCGGTGCCGGCGGGGATCGGTGGCAGCTCGGTGATCGCCGGCTCGGCCGCCAGGGCGAGCAACCACTCGACTTCCACGATGAAGCGCTGGCGGAACAGGGCCTCCTCGGAGAAGGCCAGGGCGAACGGCTCGACCTGGGCGGCGTAGCGGCCGTCGAGGGGGGAAAGGGCGCCCGCGCGGCTGGTCTGTTCGCTCACCTGGTTGATGGTAGTGGCGGGCGTCTCGGTGGCCGGTATAGGCCGGCCGGGCCGGCCGCCGCCGGCTATATCGGCAGACGGGTCTTCAGGATGGCGGGGACGGCGCCGAGCCCCGTGACGGGTTCGAAACGATCGCCAGCCTCGCTGAGCTGGCGATCGTCATCGTCGGTCAACTCGAGGTCCGCGGCCGCGGCGTTGAACTCCAGTTGCTCGACGCTGCTTGCCCCCGGGATGACGACCACGTTTGGACGCCGGAGGAGCCAGGCCAGAGCCACCTGCGCGGGCTTGGCGTCGTGGCGGCCGGCGACATCGCGTAGGGCGTCCAGCAACTCGGCGGCGCGGTCAAGGTTCTGCGGCAGAAACAGCGGTCGCATGGCCCGCATGCCCCCAGGTCGGTTGGTCGCCGAGTAGCGGCCGGACAACAGCCCCTGGGCGAGCGGGCTGTAGGCGATGATCAGCCGGTCGTGGCTTTGGGCCCAGCCCACCAGGTCCTGCTCGGGGCGACGCTCGACCAGGCTGTACTGCACCTGGTTGGACAGCACCGGGCCCCCGAGCAAGCTTTCAGCTGTCCGCCAGGCCGCTAGCGAGTAATTGCTCACTCCGACGTGGGTCACGACACCCTCCCGCTGGAGGCGGGCGAGGGCCTGAAACAGCGGCCCAGGTGGGAACACCGGGTTGGCCCAATGGGCCTGGTACAGGTCGATGTGGTCGATGCCCAGGCGGCGGCGACTCCCCAGTGCCCGCTGGTGCACGATCGGGTCGAACGGCAGGGCGGGCAAGAGCTTGGTGGCCACGAAAGCCTCCGCCCGCCGGCCGGCGATCGCCTGGCCGACAGCCCGCTCCGACCGGCCGAAACCGTAGATCTCCGCGGTGTCGATCAGGTTGATCCCCAGGTCCAGGGCCCGCTGCGTGATTCGCAACGCCTCCCCCTCCGCGAAGGCCCGCCCGTACCCCCATTCCCGCGATCCGAACTGCCAGGTCCCGAGACCGATCACTGACAACCTGACGCCAGCCACGTCGACATAACGCATGGCTCCGAAGCTATCCGAGCGTCACCAGCCGCGTCGCCCCTCCTTGGGATACTGGACGTCGACAGGGGGCTCGACAAGCATGGCCCGGTGGGTCGGCCCGGAGAGTTCTTCGACCAGGACGCGGACGGGGCCGGGACCGACCTGTCCCGGCTCCCCGAACGAGCCGGGCGCGGGATGCTCTACGACCAGGACGCGAGCGTCGAGACCAGCCCCGTCGAACCGATCATCGAGGCCCGACGACAGCGCGTCCTGGACCGCCAGCGCGAACGCGAGTTGGAATGGCGGCGGGAGTCCGAGTTCGAGCGCGAGCGTGACGCCCGACGCCGGCGCGCCCGTGAGGAACAGCGCGCCCAATCACCTGCCGGTCCGCTGCGCATCAGCTCCCGCCCCGGCGACCCC
>DASXZS010000136.1:0-7426 GCA_036501785.1 Acidimicrobiales bacterium
GGCCGCCGGCGAGGACGCCCGGTTCGTAGCCCGGCGGCTGGTCATCCTGGCCAGCGAGGACATCGGCATGGCCGACCCCACCGCCCTGCTGATCGCCGACGCCGCGGCCCGGGCGGTCGAGTTCGTGGGCCTGCCCGAGGCCCAGCTCAACCTGGCGCAGGCCGTGATCCATCTGGCCAGCGCCCCCAAGTCGAACCGGGTCATCACGGCCCTGGGCGCGGCCCAGGCGGACGTGGCCGACCGGCCCGCGGGCCAGGTCCCCGCCCATCTCCGCGATGCCCACTACCGGGGGGCCGTCAGCCTGGGGTACGGCCGGGGTTACCAGTACCCGCACGACGATGAGAGGGGCTGGGTGGACCAGCCCTACCGGCCCGAGCACCTGGAGGGGCGGGTGTACTACGAGCCCTCGGGCCACGGCGACGAACCGGGGCGCGTGGCCCGCTGGCTCCGCGACCGCAAGGGCGGTGGGCAGTAGGCTCACTGGCCTTGATCGGGACGGTATCTGCCAGCAGCGCGGTCGCCATCGGGGTCACGGTCGTTGCCACCGTGGTGGTGCTGGCTCTGTTGTTCGGCGTGGTGTCCTTGCTGCGCACCGCCCGCCGGCTGCGGGCGGTGGCCGACGAGCTCGCCGGTCACACCGCCGTCGCCCTCGACGACGTGGAGCACGCCATGGCCCGGGCCCGGGGCGAGCTGGACCGGGTGGACGACCTGATCGGCTCGGCCGAGGCCATCACCCACACCGTGGGGGCCACGTCGCGGCTGGCCCGCCTCGCCTTCGCCGGCCCTTTGATCAAGGTCGTGGCCCTCGGGGCCGGGACGGCCCGGGCCGGCCGCCGTCTTAAAGGGCGGACGGGGTAATGCTGCGCCGGGTGCGGTGGATGGGCGCCGGCGCCGCTCTGGGTTTCGGGGCGTCGGTCTGGGTGCAGCGCAAGCTCAAGACGGCTGCCGCCAAGTACCGCCCGGCCGGTCTGGCCGGCACCGCCGTGGAGAAGGCCTTGGCCTGGCCCGGCGAGGTGCGCGCCGCTATCGACGAAGGCCGGACCACCATGCGCCAGCGGGAGGCGGAGCTGCGGGGCGGGCTGGACGAGCCAGCCGCGGCGAACCGGGCGGTCGGCTCACGCGGCCCCACCTACCGCTGAAGTTGGTCGGCGACGGTCACTAACCTGGAAGCCCACATGGATGCCGATGCGCTCCGTCGCGCCTTTACGCAGTTTTTCGTGGACCGGGGGCACACCCCGGTGCCGTCGGCTGGGCTGATTCCGCACCATCCCCGGGCGCCGCTGTTCACCAACGCGGGGATGAACCAGTTCATCCCGTACTTCCTCGGGGAGGAGCGGCCGCCGTTTCCCCGGGCGACGAGCATCCAGAAATGTGTGCGCATCCGGGGCAAGCACGACGACATCGACCTCATCGGGCGCACCACCCGGCACCTGACGTTCTTCGAGATGCTCGGGAATTTCAGCTTCGGCGACTACTTCAAAGAGAAGGCCATCCCGCTGGCCTGGGAGCTGCTGACCGGCCCCCTCGGGATGGACGGCGATCGCTTGTGGGTCACCGTCTACCGCGACGACGACGACGCCGCGGCCATCTGGTCCGACCAGGTGGGCGTGCCGGCGGCCCGGATCCAGCGCTTGGCCGACGACAACTTCTGGGAGATGGGGGAGACCGGACCGTGCGGTCCCTCCTCCGAGATCTACTACGACCGCGGCCCACATTGGGGACCGGGAGGCGGCCCGGGCGGAGGCGGCGCCGAAGAACGCTTCGTGGAGATCTGGAACCTGGTCTTCATGCAGTACGACCGCCACCCGGACGGCACCCTCGAACCCCTCCCGAAACCCAACATCGACACCGGCGCCGGCCTCGAGCGCGTCCTCATGGTCCTGCAGGACGTGCCGTCCATCTGGGAGACCGACGTCCTGCGTCCGATCATCGCCCGGGCCGAGGCGCTGACGGGCCGCGCCTACGGCGAGGACGCCGAGGTCGACGTGGCCCTGCGGATCCTGGCGGACCACGCCCGGTCGTTGTCGTTTCTCATCGGCGATGGGGTGTTCCCCAGCAACGAGGATCGCGGCTACGTGCTGCGCCGGCTCATCCGCAGGGCGGTGCGGCAGGCCTACCTGCTGGGCGTGGAGCGGCCGGTGACCCCGTCCCTGGTCGGCGCCGCAGTGGAGCTGATGGGGGAGGCGTACCCGGATCTGGCCCGTCAGGAGGAGTACGTGATCGGGGTGGCCGCCCGGGAGGAGGGCAGCTTCCGGGCCACCTTGCGCTCCGGTCTCACCATGCTGGAGTCCGAGCTGTCCGGCGGCGCCACCACCGTGTCCGGTCCGGTGGCCTTCCGGCTGCACGACACCCACGGCTTCCCGATCGAGCTGACCCGGGAGATCGCCGCCGAGCGGGGCGCCACCGTGGACGAGGCCGGGTTCGACGCGGCCATGCGCCAGCAGCGCCACCAGTCCAAACAGTCGGGGAAAGGACCCGACGACCAGGCGGTGGACCGCCACGAGCGCTACCGCCAGCTGCTCGACGAGTGGGGGACGACGAAGTTCGTCGGGTACACGGACAGCACTGCCACCGCCACCGTGCTGGCGGTCATCGACGCGGACCTGCCGGCCGAGCAGCCCACCGAGCCGCGGGTCGAGATCTTCCTCGACGTCACCCCCTTCTACGCCGAGGGGGGAGGCCAGGTCGGCGACACCGGCACCATCGAGACCGAGACCGGGCGCGCCCGGGTCCTGGACACCACCGCGGCTCTGCCTGGGCTGACGCGCCATCTGGCCGTGGTGGAGGAGGGGGATATCCGCCCCGGCCAGGTCGCCACCGCCGCCATCGACACCGAACGCCGGGCGGCTATCCGCCGCAACCACACCGCGACCCATCTGCTGCACTGGGCCCTGCGCCAGGTGCTCGGCGACCACGTCAAGCAGCAGGGGTCGCTGGTCGCGCCGGATCGGCTGCGGTTCGATTTCACCCACTACGGACCCTTGACCGCTGACGAGATCGCCCGCATCGAGGACCTCGCCAACGCCCAGGTGCTCTCGGACGGGGAAGTGCAGGTCACCTCGATGCAAAAACGCGATGCGGACGCGGCCGGGGCCATCGCCTTCTTCGAAGACAAGTACGGCGACCAGGTCCGGGTGGTGCAGGCCGGACCCGAGTCCCTCGAGCTGTGCGGCGGCACCCACGTGGCCCGCTTGGGGCAGATCGGGCCCATCGAGATCGTGTCCGAGGGCTCCATCGGGTCCAATCTCCGGCGCATCGAGGCCACCACGGGCACGGCCACCCTGGCCCGCCTGCGCCAGGCCGAACGCCAGATCGCCGACACCGCCGCCCTGCTGCGGGCTCGTCCCGACGAGCTCACCACCGCGGTGGAGCGCAAGCTGGCGGACGTTCGCGAGCTCGAAAACCGGCTCAAGGCCGCCGAGCACGCCGCCCTGGCCGGCCAGGCCCGAACCCTCGTCACCGCGGCCATCGACGGCTGGCTGGTGGCCCGGGCCGACGGGCTGGAGACCGATCAGCTGCGCCAGCTCGCCAATCAGGCCCGCCAGGTTGGCGGCCTGCACACGGTCGTTCTGGGCGGTAGCCCCGATGGGTCGAAGGCGGTGCTGGTGGCCCTGGCCGCCAAAGACAGCCAGCACCCCGCCCCGGCCCTCATCTCCGACGCGGCCCGGACCGTCGGTGGGGGCGGCGGAGGCAAGAACTCCGAGCAGGCTGTCGCCGGGGGCAAGGACGCCAGCCGGCTGGACGAGGCCCTCGACCAGATCCGGGACCGGCTGCGCCAGTGAGCTCAGCCAACCCGAGCCACCCGCCGATCGCCGCGCCCGGGCGGGTGGTGGGGATCGACCTCGGATCCCGCCGCATCGGGGTGGCCGTGACCGACTCCGCCCAACTGGTGGCGACCGCCGCCAGCGTCGTCCGTCGCTCAGGCAACCGGGTCGCAGATCATCGAGCCCTGGCCCAACTCGTGGCGGACTACGAGGCGGTCGGGGTGGTGGCGGGCCTGCCCGTCTCACTGTCGGGCCACATCGGGCCGGCCGCGGCGGCCGCGCTGGACGAAGTGGAGGAGCTCCGCGGCGCCCTGCCGGTGGAGGTGGAGACCGTCGACGAGCGACTGACCACCCAGGCCGCAGCCCGCGGGTTGCGCGCCGTGGGCCGCCGGGCCCGCCAGCAGCGCCCGGTGATCGACCAGGCCGCCGCGACCGTGTTGTTGCAGACCTGGGTGGAGCGCCGGCGCCAGGCCGCGGGGACCACACGTGGCAGACAATGAGTGACCGCCAGGACATCCTGCCTCCCGGCTACGCCGAGAACGAACCGTGGTCGGGACCCGAGCACCGGGCGGGTGGCCCCCGGCGCCGGGATCGGTCCGGGCGGCGGCATCCGGTGCTGATGGTCCTCCTCATCGTGGTGGCCGTGCTCCTGCTGGTCGCCATCGGCGTCTTCGTGTGGGCCCAAGGGCAGATCAATCCCAGCGGCCATCACGGTCCGAATGTCTCGGTGGAGATCCCGAAGGGCTCGTCCAACGCCAAGATCGGCTCGATCCTGGCCCACGCCGGGGTGATCCACAACGCCACCATTTTCACCTGGTACGTGCGCATCGACGGGGACGGACCCCTCCTGCCCGGCTCCTACCAGTTGCCCAAGAACTCCAGCTACGGGACCGCCATCACCGCCTTGGAAAAGGGTCCGATCCTGGTCACCGACCGCCTCGTCATCCCAGAGGGTCTCACCGTCCGCCAGATCGCCAACGCGGTCGCCGCCCTGCCGCAGCTCCACCTGTCAGCCGCCCGTTTCCTGGCCGCAATGTCGACCGGCGAAGTCCGCAGCGCCTACGAGCCACCCGGCGTCAACAACCTCGAGGGCCTACTGTTCCCGGCGACATACCCCATCAAACAGGGGCAGACGGAAGTGGACGTGCTCGAGCAGATGATCGGAGCCTTCGACGACCGGGCCAGCGCCCTGGGGCTGAACACACTGGCCGCCCAACTGCACCTCACGCCCTACCAGGTGGTGACGGTGGCATCGATCGTGGAACGGGAGGCCAAGCTCCCGTCCGATCGTGGCCCGGTGGCGAGCGTCATCTACAACCGGTTGCACGCCGGGATGACGCTCGGGGCAGACTCGACCCAGACCTATTACCTGCGCTTGACCAACCCGACGGTCATTCCCACCGCCAGCCAGCTCGACCAGCCCAGCCCCTACAACACCCGCCAGATGAAGGGCTTGCCGCCGACCCCGATCTCGAGTCCGGGCCTGGCCTCGCTCCAAGCCGCGGCTTCACCTCCCTCCACCACCTACCTGTACTTCGTGGAGGTCAACCCGGATGGCCAACTGGGTTTCGCGTCATCGTCGGACGGCTTCGTCCAGCTGCAGAATCAGTGCCAAGCCGCCCATCTTTGCTGACCACGCGGATGCCGACCGCGGCAACCCGGGTGGCGGGGGTGATCGGCGATCCGATTCGCCATTCGTTGTCGCCGGCACTGCACAACGCTGCCTTCGCCGCCCTCGGTCTGGACTGGGTGTATGTGGCCTTTCCGGTGGCGCCGGGCCAGGCGCCTGCCGCGGTGGCGGCCATGCGGGCCCTGGAGCTCGCCGGTCTCTCGGTGACGATGCCCCACAAGGCCGCGGTAGTGGGGGCCCTCGACCGGCTGGGGCCCACGGCGGCCCGTCTCGGAGTCGTCAACACCATCAGTTGGGCCGCGTCGCCCGGCGAGCCGGCGCTCGATGGCGACAGTACGGACGGGCCCGGCTTCATCGACGCCTTGCGGGGCGATGACGGGTTCGATCCCACGGGTCGCCGGTGCGTGGTGCTGGGAGCCGGCGGGGCGGCCCGGGCCGTGACCCTGGCCCTCGCCGAGGCCGGCGCCGCGTCCGTGGCGGTGGCGGCCCGCCGGGCGGACCGCGCCCGGGAGTGCGCCCAGCTGGCCGGCGCCTCCGGCGCGGCTGTGGTCGCGGGCTCCACCAGCCTGGCGGAGGCCGTGGCTGCCACTGACCTGATCGTCAACGCCACCCCGGTGGGGATGGTCAGCGGCGACGGGCTGCCGCTCGGGCTGGATGCGGCTGCGCTCAATGGCGGTCAGTTTGTCGCCGACCTCATCTACGCCCCGGCCACCACGCCGTTACTGGCCGCGGCACGCAGCCGCGGGGCGGGAACCGCCAACGGCTTGGGCATGCTGATCCACCAGGCTGCCCGGCAGATCGCCGTCTGGACGGGCCGCCCGGCCCCGATCGAGGCCATGTCGGCCGCGGCCCTGGCCGCCCTGGCGCACCAGGTACACCCACCGGGCTGAGCTGGTTGCAGGCGTTTCAGGAGAGCGCTCAGGTTGGAACCACGACGTGCCGAAAGATTCAGTACCACAGGTATATCGGAGGTTCTCGTGTCGCTCGAAGGTTCGCTAGAGACAGTTGCTCTGCCAGAGGTGCTGCATCTGCTGGCGGATACGTCCAAAAGCGGTGAACTGCGGGTCCACGGCCCGCGGGCCGAAGGCCGGCTCTGGTTCGACGGTGGACAGTTGTCGGGCTTCGAAGCCGGCCGCTGCGAGCAGGCGGTCGATGCCTTGTTCGAGCTGCTGCGCATCGACACCGGAGAGTTCGCGTTCGAAGCCGGTGCCGGCGTGCCGGATCACGCCCACCGCCCCGGTTCGCCGGAGCATCCCTGGTCGGCCGTCGCCGCCATCCAACCAGTCCTCGAAGCGGCCCAGGCCCGGCTGGTCGAGTGGGGCGAGATCGTCGCCGTCGTACCTTCGCTGACCCACGAGATCTACCTGCGCAAGCACGTCTCCGACGGGGTGGTGCTGGAGCCGGCGCAATGGTCGCTGGTCGTGACCATCGGCGAGGGCCGCCCGGTGCAGGATGTGCTGGACCGGCTGAGCCTTCCCGAGTTCGACGGTTGTAAGGCGGTCAAGCAGCTGGTCGACTCCACGCTCGTTGAAGTGATCGATCCGGTCGCCGCCGCCGAAGCCGCCGCAGCCGAAGCCGCCCGGGTTGCCGCCGAAGCGGAAGCCGTCGAAGCCGTCGAAGCCGCCCGAGTCGCCGCCGAAGCCGAGGCCGAGGCCGCCCGCGTTGAGGCCAAAGCCGCCCGGGTTGCTGCCGAAGCCGAGGCCGAAGCGGCCCGCGTTGAGGCCGTTGCTGACGACGCCCACGTCGAGGCGTCGGACGACCAGCCGACCACCGAGGCCGGGGAAGCCCTTGGCACCCTGCTCAACGGCTTCACGCCCGCAGATGGGTCCGACGTCGACGTGGCGGCGGACGCTCCCGACGGGTTGGCCGACCGAGGCCCCTGGACCTCGAACGAGCTCGCCAGCCTGGATCAGACCGAAGGGTGGCGGGAGGAGCAGCCCGAACCAGTTGCCGAGGCCGAGCATCAGGACGAGGTTGACGCCTCTTCCGAAGATCAAGGCGAGCCCACGCCGGAGGACGAGGCCGCCCAGCC